>CAXFOQ010000051.1:0-8307 GCA_964004705.1 uncultured Flavobacteriales bacterium
ACTTTTTAAAAGCTTTTTAAGTCTACTTTTGTTTTATGACTAAAGTTCGAATAGGTATAGATGTAATGGGTGGGGATTTTGCCCCATCAGCGACAATTAAAGGCAGCGTATTAGCCTTAGACAACCTTGCCGATGGCATCGAAATAGTTCTTATTGGTAACCAAAACCAGATAACTAACGAACTTAAAAAGCAACAAGTCGATACATCTGCATTTAGCATTGTTAACGCCCCCGATATCATAGAAATGGGCGATCACCCGACAAAAGCATTCGTACAAAAACCCAAATCTAGTATTGCTGTAGGCTTCGGTCTGCTCAAACAAGGTAAAATTGATGGCTTTGCCAGTGCCGGAAATACAGGCGCTATGTTTGTTGGTGGATACATGTCTGTAAAGCCAATTCCCGGCATATTACGCCCTTGTATATCATCTGTCTTACCCAAATTAGACGGTGGAGTAAATGTCATACTTGATGTTGGTGCAAATGCCGATTGTAAAGCCGACGTATTGTACCAATTTGGTATTCTTGGCTCTCTATTTGCTGAGCACGTATGTGGTGTACAAACACCAAGGATTGGACTACTAAACATTGGCGAGGAAGAAAGTAAAGGAAATATGCTAACTATCGCCGCTCATGAAATGATGAAAGACAGCACAGACTTCAACTTCTGTGGTAATATCGAGAGCCGACACCTCTTTGACGACGAATGTGATGTTATAGTATGTGACGGTTTTAGCGGAAACGTTATACTTAAACAAGCAGAATCGGTGTATTCTCTCATCAAACAACGCCAAATAGAAGACGACTATTTCGACAGGTTCAATTACGAAAACTATGGCGGAACACCCATTTTAGGGCTTAATAAAACGGTTGTTATAGGTCACGGAATCTCTAATGATGTTGCTATCAAAAATATGATAGTGCTTACAGCTGATGTGGTAGAGGCCGACCTCACAACAAAAATTTTAAATAACTTCAATAATGACTAAGCTTAGAGCTGCTATAACTGGCGTTCACGGATATGTACCCGAATACGTGTTAACCAATCAAGAATTAGAAACAATGGTAGATACCAATGACGAGTGGATAACCACCCGAACAGGTATCAAAGAAAGACGAATATTAAAAGGCGAAGGCTTAGCCTCCTCAGACCTCGGTGTAGGTGCTATTGAAGGATTACTACTAAAAAGAGGCATCGCGGCTGAAGAGATAGACTGTATCATTTGTGCTACTGCAACTCCAGATATGATATTTCCATCAACAGCTTGTATTATAGCCGATAAGATAGGTGCTAAAAACGCTTTTGCATACGACCTCATGGCAGCCTGTTCAGGTTTTTTATTTTCGGTAGCAACAGCAGCCAAATACATAGAAACAGGGGCCTACAAAAAAATTATTGTAGTCGGTGCCGATAAGATGTCTTCTATAGTGGACTATACCGACCGACAAACGTGTATCATCTTTGGCGATGGTGCTGGTGCTGTTTTACTAGAGCCTAATGAATATGGTTTAGGTGTACAAGATTCAATCATGAAAAGTAATGGTGAAGGACGTCACTACCTACGAATGACAGGTGGCGGTTCATACCATCCAGCTTCCGAAGAAACTATAAAAAATAAAGAGCATTTCATACACCAAGAAGGTCAAACGGTATTTAAATTTGCCGTAAAAGGTATGGCCGATGTTTCTGGTGAAATTATGGAAAGAAATAACCTCAAAGGTGAGGATATCGCTTGGTTGGTGCCTCATCAGGCAAACAAAAGAATCATAGATGCTACAGCCAACAGAATGGGCGTTGGCACAGATAAAGTCATGCTGAACATTCAGCGTTATGGCAATACCACCAACGGAACAATACCATTATGTTTATGGGAGTGGGAAAATCAACTTAATAAAGGAGATAATCTTATCTTAGCAGCCTTTGGTGGAGGCTTTACTTGGGGCTCTATTTATTTAAAATGGGCATACGATAGCAAATAATCATATCTTTGAAAAAATTATAATATGGACATTAAAGAAATTCAAGAATTAATAAAGTTTGTTGCTAAGTCTGGCGCAACGGAAGTCAATTTGGAAATTGATAATGTAAAAATATCCATTAAATCACCCGCTAAGAAAGGTGCTGTTCCAGAGACGACCATCATACAGCAAATCCCTGTGGCACAAAGCCCAGCGGCAGTAATGCCTACTGCTGCTCCGGCAGCATCACCAACTACTCCAGCGGTCGATACTCCAGCTAAGGGTAAGCCTAGCGATGACGACAAATACATTACTGTAAAATCGCCTATGATAGGAACTTTCTACAGAAAACCATCTCCAGATAAAGATACCTTCGTCAATGTTGGCGATAGCATCAAATCAGGTGATGTGCTTTGTGTAATAGAAGCAATGAAACTTTTCAACGAAATAGAATCCGAGGTTAGCGGAAAAATAATTAAGGTATTAGTAGACGATTCTACCCCTGTTGAATACGACCAACCCCTATTTTTAGTCGATCCTTCCTAAAACAGTCCTATGTTTAGTAAAATATTAATAGCCAATAGAGGCGAGATAGCACTAAGAGTAATTCGTACTTGTAAAGAAATGGGCATTAAAACAGTTGCTGTCTATTCTACTGCCGATTCCGAAAGTTTGCATGTTAGATTTGCCGATGAAGCTGTATGCGTAGGCCCAAGTCCATCTAGTGAATCTTATTTGAATATCCCTAACATTATAGCTGCAGCCGAAATTACTAATGCTGACGCTATACACCCAGGCTATGGTTTCCTTTCCGAAAACGCAAAATTCTCAAAGATATGTGGTGAAAATGGTATCAAATTTATTGGTGCCTCACCAGAAATGATTGAAGGTATGGGCGATAAAGCCGCCGCCAAAGAAACCATGAAAAAGGCAGGAGTACCTACCATACCAGGATCAGATGGTCTTATCAAAGACTTTCCACATTGTAAAAAACTAGCTGAAGAAATCGGCTATCCCGTTATGCTTAAAGCTACCGCTGGTGGTGGTGGAAGAGGTATGCGTTTAGTATGGAAAGCCGCTGAGCTAGAAGCCGCTTGGGACTCCGCTAAACAAGAGTCAGCAGCTGCCTTCGGCAACGATGGTATGTATATGGAGAAATTTATAGAAGACCCAAGACACATAGAAATACAAATCATTGGCGATAGCACCGGAAAAGCCTGTCACCTCTCAGAAAGAGACTGCTCGATACAAAGAAGACACCAAAAGCTTGTCGAAGAAACGCCATCGCCATTCATGACCGATGAGCTAAGAGAGGCTATGGGAAAAGCTGCTGTAAAAGCCGCCGAATCGGTGAAATATGAAGGAGCAGGAACAGTAGAGTTTTTAGTGGATAAACACCGTAACTTCTACTTCATGGAGATGAATACACGTATTCAAGTAGAACACCCCATTACTGAAGAAGTAGTAGACTACGACCTCATCTGTGAACAAATTAAAGTAGCAACAGGGATAAAAATATCAGGTAAAAACTATTATCCACAACTGCATGCTATAGAGTGCCGTATCAATGCTGAAGATCCCTACAACGACTTCAGACCAAGTCCAGGTAAAATTACCAATTTTCACGCTCCGGGAGGGCACGGCGTACGTGTAGATACTCACGTTTATGCCAACTACATTATACCGCCCAATTACGATTCTATGATAGCTAAGCTCATAACAGTGGCACAAACACGAGAGGAAGCAATAGCTAAGATGAAAAGAGCCTTGGAAGAATTTGTGATAAAAGGCGTAAAGACAACTATTCCTTTCCACCTACAACTTATGAGCAATCCTGACTTCATAAACGGCAACTATACCACTAAGTTTATGGACACTTTTGAACTGAAGTAGTAAAAATAAATATATGATGAAAAGGGCTTTAGAGCTCTTTTTTTTTATGCTGTGGTAGCTACTTTCTTGACACCAACAATTTGTTGTACGGTCTCTACAATAGCTTTTACATCATATTCACATTCACGCCATAGCTCGGCTTGAGTACCGTGCTCAACGTACTTATCGGGAATACCTAAACGCTTGATTTGGGCTTGGTAATTGTGGTCTGCCATAAATTCTATGACAGCACTACCAAAACCGCCTTGTATACAACCGTCTTCTACAGTAATGACTTTGCTATGCTTTTTAAAAATTTGATGTAATAGCTTTTCGTCCAAGGGTTTTACAAAACGCATATCGTAATGGGCAATACTATAAGTTTCTAATTCTTCAATAGCCTTTGTAGCAAAGTTACCCACGTGCCCAATAGTTAGAATAGCCACCTCATCGCCATCGCTTAGCTGTCGCCCTTGTCCTACAGGGATTTCTTCAAAAGGTGTCTGCCAATCTACCATAACACCTTTGCCTCGTGGATATCGGATAGAGAAAGGTCCTTGATTAGGTAGTTGCGCTGTGTACATGAGATTGCGAAGTTCTTGCTCATTCATAGGTGCTGAAACCACCATGTTAGGAATACATCTGAAGTATGCCATATCATATACCCCATGGTGTGTTGGGCCGTCTGCTCCAACTAAACCGCCTCTATCTAAACAAAAAACCACATTAAGGTTTTGAATGGCTACATCATGTACAACTTGGTCATAAGCCCTCTGCATAAAGGAAGAATAAATATTGCAATAGGGTACCATACCTTGTGTAGCTAATCCTGCTGAAAAGGTAACAGCATGTTGTTCGGCAATACCTACGTCAAAAGCACGCTTGGGCATTTCTTCCATCATCATACCTAAAGAACATCCTGTAGGCATAGCCGGTGTAACACCCATTATTTTATCGTTTTCTTTAGCTAACTCTATTATGGTCTTACCAAAAACATCTTGGTATTTTGGTGGCTCTGGACTTGAAGAAATACTTTTTATAATTTCTCCTGTACTTTTATCAAATAGCCCTGGGGCATGCCACTTGGTAGGGCTACCTTTTTCTGCTGGCTCATAGCCTTTGCCTTTCTTAGTCAGACAGTGCAATATTTTAGGACCAGGAATATCTTTTAAGTCATTGAGCACCTTAGAAAGGTGTACTACATCGTGACCATCTACAGGACCAAAATATCTGAAATTCAACGACTCGAAATAGTTGCTTTGCTTTAGTAATGCCGACTTCATAGCATTTTCTAGCTTGGAGGCAATAGCCTGAGCATTAGGCCCAAACTTGCTGATTTTGCCTAAAAGCTTCCATACATCATCTTTGACTTTGTTGTAGGTGTGTGAAGTAGCTATATCGGTAAGGTATTCTTTCAAAGCCCCAACATTAGGATCAATGGACATACAATTGTCATTAAGAATAACAAGAAGGTTTGAATTTTCTATACCAGCGTGGTTAAGACCTTCAAAGGCTAATCCTGCCGTCATTGAGCCATCACCAATAACAGCTATGTGTTGTTTGTCATTTTCTCCTTTGTAAGTAGAAGCTACTGCCATGCCTAAAGCACCAGAAATAGAAGTCGATGAATGACCAACACCAAAAGTATCATATTCACTTTCTGAACGCTTAGGAAAACCACTAATCCCTTTATAAATTCGGTTGGTATGAAAACGGCCTTTTCTTCCGGTTAGGATTTTGTGTCCGTAGGCTTGATGCCCAACGTCCCAAACCAATTGGTCGTAGGGAGTGTTGAAAATATAATGCAAAGCAACCGTTAGTTCTACTACGCCTAAACTAGCTCCGAAGTGCCCTCCCTTAGTGGAAACGACATCGATAATGAACTGTCTAAGTTCATCACATACCTGCGGTAAGTCTGAGGACTTATACTTTTTTAGGTCTTGTGGTATTTTAATATTTTCTAGTAAAGACAAAGTGTTTGATTTATGGTACAAATATACACATTTTAACATCGACAACTGCTAGAGTGTAATATCTAACTAAAGAAATTTTATTCATTACTAAATATTTTATTCTTTAGCTTATCGAACAATAAGTACAATACCGGTACAATGACTAGAGTTAAAAAGGTTGCAAAAGTCAATCCAAAAATAACTGTCCATGCCATTGGTCCCCAGAATATGGCATTATCGCCACCAAAGAATATTTGAGGGTTAAACTCCGTCAATAAGGTAGCAAAATTGATATTCATACCCGTAGCTAAAGGCAACAGACCTAGTACAGTAGTGATGGCAGTTAATAATACGGGTCTTAAACGTTTTTGCCCCGCTTGTTTGATACACTCAACTGCTGATTTTGAATCAAGTTTATTATCTTCTTCTAGCCCTAGTTCTTGCCTTTTGCGAATCTTTAACAAATCGATGTAATCTATCAATACAATGGCATTATTGACCACTATACCAGCTAATGAAACAATACCTATACCTGTCATAATAATAACAAAATCCATATTGAAAATGGCTAAGCCTAAAAATACACCTATAGTGCTGAATAGTACAGTCATAATTATGATGATAGGTTTGAAAGTCGAGTTAAATTGTGATACTAATATTAAAGTAATTAAAGCAACGGCAATCATTAAAGCATTTGATAAAAAGTCTTGAGTTTGCTTCTGCTCTTGTTGTTTACCAGTAAACTGCAAATTATAACTTTCAGGCATGGGATAGTCAACTAATAGTTTCTTCAACTGATCGTTGATAGCATTCTCGTTGTATCCCTCTATTACATTAGAGTAAATGGTTACTTGACGTTTCATATTTTTTCTTTTGACCGATCCATAAGTATTGTTGTAGGTATAATCAGCAACTGAAGAAACAGGTATTTGCATTATCCTACCATTGGATTGACTTCTAAAAGTTATGCGTTGATTCATCAAAGAAGATACATCGTAGCGATATCTGTCTGCCAATCGTATCGTAATTGGGTATTCGTTTTCACCATCTTTAAGTTTAGACACTTCTTTACCAAATAAAGCGGTACGAATGGTTGAGCCGACTTGAGCCGTAGAAATTCCCATACGACGAGCCATATCACGGTCAATATTTACCAATAGTTCGGCTTTATTCATTTCTAAATCTACTTTTAAGCCTTCTATTCCTGCAATATTTTCCTGTTCTATAAGATGCTGAATGTCTTCAGAAATTAATAATAATTGGTCGAAATTATCTCCCGTAATTTCCATATTAATAGGACGCCCCATAGGAGGTCCATCTCTATTTTTATCCACGCTTATATCTACCCCTGGAATACCTGCTAAAGAGGCTGAAAGTTCTTTCATCACATCTCCCGTAATGACACCATCTCTGTATTTAAATTCAACAAAATTAATTGTTATTCTAGCCTTATTAGGAGTAATACCATTAGCTCCCCCCATTTCGTTGGGGTCGGAAGTACCAGCTCCTACATTGGTCAATACCGAAGAAACAGCATGCTGATAAGGCTCCAAAATAGTGGTGACTTTTTGCTCCACAATGCGAGCTAAAGAATCGGTTGCCACAACATCTGTCGCCTCAGGCATTTCTAAAAACACATTGATATACTTAGGCTCGTTGACAGGGAAAAATTCTACATTAGGCTTCATTAAAGTAAAGAATACAATGGAAAAAATCAACAATCCAAATGTTCCGGCCAATAACTTTAATGGTTGTTTGCCCCTAAGAGCCCAATTTAAGATTCTAGAATATCGTCTTTCTAAACGTACTAAAAATTTGTCTTGAAAAGTATGTGAAAAAGGCGTTAGGTACAAGCCATTTATTAAGTTCAATAAAGCAAAAACTAGGGCTAAAGATCCTAACATTCTGAATCCTGCAAGATAAAAGACTATAGCTAATACCGCTGTGTAAATGGAGGTCTTTTTAAGTTTCTTTTTGTTCGGTACAGAACGCTCATCTTTTTTTACAAACTGAGAAGCAAAGACTGGATTTATTACTAATGCTACAAATAAAGATGAACCTAATACTATTATTAAAGTCATGGGGATATAACCCATAAACTCTCCCATCAAATCTTCCCAAAATAAGAGTGGAAAAAAGGCCGCTAGGGTAGTTAGGGTGGAAGAGATAATAGCGACTGCTATTTCACCAACACCTTGTTTAGCAGCCTCCAATCTACTAAGTCCTTCTTGCCGATAAAGTCTGTCGATATTTTCTATAACTACAATGGCGTTATCAACCAACATCCCTAAGGCAAGAATAAGGGCAAATAGAACCACCATATTCATGGTTGTACCCATGCCACCTAATACCACAAAACTGATAAACATAGATAATGGTATGGCCATACCAACAAATAAAGCATTACGCAAACCCAAAAAAAAGAGGAGTACTAAAACTACTAAAATCACACCAAAAATGATGCTATTTTCTAAGTTGCTAAGCTGGTCTCTTGTTTGCTCAGACTGGTCGTTAGTAATAGAAA
>CAXFOQ010000052.1:0-7980 GCA_964004705.1 uncultured Flavobacteriales bacterium
AAAGTTTTTCTAAGCGATGTTTTGTATCTTTATCCCTTTTAAAAATATGGAATTTGAGAAGACAACAATCGAGGGCTTATTCATTATAAAACCTCCTGTTTTTAGTGATGAAAGAGGCTATTTTTATGAAAGCTACAACAAAGCTATTTTTTATAAAAATGGTTTGGATATAGATTTTGTTCAAGACAATCAATCTTTATCTCACAAAGGTGTACTAAGAGGCTTACATTTTCAAGCACCGCCATTTCAACAAGGAAAACTAGTTCGTGTTATTCAAGGAAGTGTTTTAGATATTGCTGTTGACATTCGTCTACACTCTCCTACTTATGGTAAATATAAAAGTATACTACTCAGTGGAAAAAACAAAACTCAGTTTTGGATACCACCAGGATTTGCACACGGCTTTGTTACGCTAGAAAATAATACCATATTTTGTTATAAATGCACTGGTCCATACTCTAAAGAATCTGAAGGCGCTATACTTTGGAATGACACTCAACTTAATATAGATTGGAACATTGAACAGCCAATAGTATCATCTAAAGACCAAGAAGCTGAATTATTTAAAAACTTTAAAAGCCCATTTTAATGAAAAAAAATATTTCTTTAATTGCCGTTTTTGTTGTTTTACTTTCCATATTTTCTTCATTAAGCTTCTCATCTGAAGAACATTCTGAAAGTATTTCTATACTTAAAAATCTTAAAGAAAAATATACAATCTTTGCTATTCCAAAGCCCACGTCAAACATCTACTTTGCCAATGAGCGAGTACCCCTAGAAAATTCAGATATATGGGAACGCTATGATAAAGAGTTACTTAAAAATACTTATTGGCAATCCAACACCTTATTATTATTTAAAAGAGCAGCCAAATACTTTCCTATAATAGAACCAATACTAAAGAAAAACAATATACCTAATGATTTTAAATATTTAGCGTTAATAGAAAGTGGTTTGGAAAATGTTAGCTCTCCAGCTGGAGCTGAGGGTTTTTGGCAAATTATGAAAACTACTGCTAAAGAATTTAACTTAGAGGTTAACTCAGAAGTTGATGAACGCTACCACATTGAAAAATCTACTCAGGTTGCTTGTGATTTTTTAAATTCTGCTAAAAAAAAGTTTGGAAGCTGGACATTAGCTGCTGCAGCATATAACATGGGAAAATCTGGACTTCTAAAGCAAATGAATAGACAAAAATCCTATTCTTACTACGATTTATTATTAAATAATGAAACTTCAAGATATGTATTTAGAATTTTGGCCATTAAAGAAATTATAGAAAAACCCAAGAAATACGGCTTTCAATTTAGAACAAAAGATTTGTATGAAAATATACCAACCTATGAAGTAATGGTAGATACAAGTATTAATAGTTGGGCAGATTTTTCTAAAGATTATGGAATAAACTATAAAATTTTAAAACTTCACAATCCTTGGCTCAGAGAAAGTTATCTCACTAACAAATTGAAAAAAAAATACTATATTAAACTACCTCAAAAAGGAAATTATTACTTGCAAAATAACTTAACACAATCTGACAGCAGTCTTTTTAATGAGTAAATCAAAGTCTAAAGAAATGCTTCATGTTTTTGGAGCTAAAGAACATAACCTTAAAAACATCAATGTTTCAATTCCCCGTAATGAGTTAGTGGTTATAACGGGGCTAAGCGGTAGCGGTAAATCCTCTTTAGCTTTTGACACCATTTATGCCGAAGGTCAAAGACGATATATTGAAACATTTTCTGCTTATGCTAGACAGTTTTTAGGTGGCTTAGAACGCCCAAAAGTAGATAAGATTAGTGGACTATCACCTGTAATTTCAATAGAGCAAAAAACAACCAGTAAAAATCCACGCTCAACCGTAGGTACTATTACAGAAATTTATGACTTTCTAAGATTATTATATGCTAGAGCCTCCGATGCCTATTCCTATAATACTGACGAAAAAATGGTTTCTTACTCAGATGATGAAATAATACATATTATTAATAAAGAACTTGATCAAAAAAGAATAATTCTTCTTGCGCCAGTAATTCGTTCAAGAAAAGGACATTATAGAGAGTTATTTGAACAAACAGCTAGACAAGGGTTTCTTAGAGTAAGAGTAGATGGTGAGTTAAGAGAAATTAATCCAGGAATGAAGTTAGACCGTTTTAAAACTCATGATATTGAAATAGTAGTTGATAAACTAATCATTAAGCAAGAAAATAAAAAACGTTTGAAACAATCTATAGAAACAGCTATGAAATATGGTAATGGATTGATGATGACAGTAGAAATTGAATCTGAAAAAGAACGCTTTTTTAGTAGACAACTCATGTGTTCAAAAACAGGTATTTCTTACGCTCAAGCCGAACCTAATAGTTTTTCTTTTAATTCTCCAAAAGGCGCTTGTCAATCTTGTAATGGTCTTGGCATTGTTTCTAATATCGACCTTAAAAAAATCATAACCAACGACTCCCTCAGTATACAAAAAGGTGGAATCGTTCCCATTGCTAAAAGTAATAACTCATGGATAACTAATCAAATAGAAACAATAGGTAAAAAATACGATTTCAACCTTTCAACACCCATTAAAGAAATTCCTAAAAAGGGATTAGATGCAATTTTTTACGGCTCAAAAGAATCGTTTAATGTCAAACTTAAAAAAGCTGGGATTAGCAAAACATACAAAATCAATTTCGAAGGGATTGTACCATTTATAGAAGATCAATTTAAACATGCATCATCACCAAGACTAAAACGGTGGGCAGCTGAATACATGATTAAAGAAGATTGTAAGTGTTGTAATGGTAGCCGACTAAATAAAGAATCCTGTTTCTTTAAAATAGATGACCTTAATATAGCAGAGGTGTCTAATATGGATATCCAAGAATTACATAAATGGATAAACAGTTTAGAAAGTAAACTCTCTGAAAAACAAAATATAATTGCCAAAGAAATAATCAAGGAATTAAGTAAAAGAGTACAGTTTCTTTTAGATGTAGGACTAAACTATTTATCACTCAATCGTTCTTCAAGCAGTCTTTCTGGTGGAGAAAGTCAACGTATTCGCCTAGCAACACAAATAGGCTCACAACTAACCGACGTATTGTATATTCTTGATGAACCAAGTATTGGCCTACACCAAAGAGATAACCAAAAGTTAATTAATTCACTCAAAGAATTAAGAGACATAGGTAATTCTATAATAGTCGTTGAACACGATAAAGAAATGATTATGGCAGCAGACCATATTATAGATATTGGACCAGGTGCTGGTATCAATGGTGGACAAATTATAGCCAAAGGAAATGCTAAGGATTTTATGAAAAATTCATCAATTACTATTGACTATCTTAAAGGTAAAAAACGAATTGAAATCAATCCCAAACGAAGAATAGGGAATAATAAAAGCATAGTCATTAAAGGAGCAAGAGGTAACAACTTACAAAACATAACAGCAGAATTCCCTTTAGGAAAATTTATTGGAGTAATAGGAGTTTCTGGTAGTGGTAAAAGTAGTTTGATTAACGAAACCCTATACCCTATTCTAAATCAACATTTTTATAACTCAGTAAAGAAACCTTTAGAATTTGATTCCGTGAAAGGTTTGGAACACATTGATAAAGTGATCGAAGTTGATCAGTCTCCAATTGGTCGTACTCCTCGGTCAAATCCAGCTACATACACAGGAGTATTTTCCGAGATAAGAACTCTTTTTGCTAACCATCCCGAATCTAAAGCAAGAGGATATAAAGTTGGAAGATTTTCATTTAATGTTTCTGGAGGTAGATGTGAGGAATGTCAGGGGGCTGGCGTCAGAACCATAGAAATGAATTTTTTACCGGACGTACACGTAGATTGTGAATATTGTAACGGTAAACGATACAACAGAGAAACATTAGAAATAAGATACAAAGGCAAATCCATTGCTGATGTATTAGATATGAATATTAAGCAAGCATTGACATTTTTTAAAAATCACCCTAAAATAAAACGACAGATTAATGCATTGGCAGAAGTTGGACTCGGTTACATCAAATTGGGTCAACAATCTACAACACTTTCTGGTGGAGAATCACAACGTGTCAAATTAGCTAGTGAGTTATCTAAAAAAAGTACAGGAAACACCTTTTACATTCTTGATGAACCCACTACAGGTTTACATTTTGAAGATGTAAATGTTTTACTTCAAGTTTTAGAAAAACTTGTCAATAAAGGTAATACCGTGTTAGTTATTGAACATAACTTAGATGTTGTAAAAATGGCCGACCATATCATTGAAATAGGTCCTGATGGGGGAAGCAATGGTGGAAAAATTATCAATGTAGGAACACCTGAGGAAATTTCTCTTTCCAATGAAGGCTATACAGCCTCATTTTTGAAAGAAGAGTTAAATAATTAAACAGAAAATATAATCTAATGAAAAGAATAGAAAAAGCATTCGAAAACAAAAATTGGAATGAAATTAAAACGTATGATTCATGGCAAATTTTCAAAATAATGGCTGAATTTGTTCAAGCATTTGAAACACTTTCAAAAATTGGTCCCTGTGTATCAATATTTGGATCAGCACGAACTAAGTCAAATAACCCTTATTATAAAATGGCAGAAGATATCGCTGAAAAACTAACTCTCAAAGGATATGGGATTATCACCGGAGGTGGTCACGGAATTATGGAAGCTGGAAACAAAGGAGCACACAAAGGAGAAGGTAAATCAGTAGGTTTAAATATCGATTTGCCATTCGAACAAGAAGCCAATACATATATTGACAATGATAAGTTAATAAATTTTGATTATTTCTTTGTTAGGAAGGTGATGTTCGTAAAATACGCTCAAGGATTCGTAGTTATGCCCGGCGGTGTAGGTACTTTAGATGAGCTTTTTGAAGCAATTACTCTCATACAAACACAAAAAATCGCTGCTTTCCCAATTGTCTTGGTCGGTAAAGACTATTGGAGTGGCTTAATGGATTGGATAAAAAATGTAATGCTCGAAAAAGAACAAAACATTAGCCCTGAGGATTTAGATCTTTTTACTCTAGTAGATACTACTGATGAAGCCGTAGAATACATCGATAATTTCTACTCAAAATATTTGCTGAAACCAAACTTCTAATCCTAAGCTAAAATTTCTTAGTTTTACAAGCGTTCAAAACCAATAAAAAACTCGATGAAAAAATTCATTGCTACATCGCTTTTAACACTAATATTTTCTGTTAGCGCATGGTCTCAAATTCCCGACCCAGCCTATATTCCGTCTGAATATCAAGACACAACAGTAACTGAAGGTAATAGTGCTATCGACGCTGCAAATGGTACATCAGTAACCATTAACAAAGCAGAAAAAATCAAACTTCAACCCAAATTGCATGTCGGATTTGGTAATTTTAATTTTAAAGGAGATATTTCTGACAACCGAAATACAGGTATTATCGGACAGTCTGGCTTTCAAATTGGATTATCTGCCAACCTTAGTGAATATTTAGATGCTAGTTTGTTGATGGAAGAAGGTGTAGTTCGTGTTGATGGTATTAATCGAGATGATTTGCCTTCCAATTTCATGAGTACCATAAACACCATCGGAATAAGGTTTGATTACAACTTCAAAAATATATTCAAAAATAAACTTCTAACTCCTTGTGTGGGACTAGGTTTGTCCTACTTAAAATTCGACTCCAAAGGCTCTTATGACAATACAAATAATGAATACGAGATAGATTTGTTAAGTCAATGGCTGCTTGACCCAGAAAATACAGAGGCTTACAGTCAAAAGGGTATTGATATTCCATTGTCTATTGGTTTAAATCTAAAAATTAATGACAGATTAATGCTTAAAGTTGGAACATCTTATCATTATACTAACACAGATTATATCGATAATATTATAGACGGTTCATCTGACAAATATTTTGTCAATTCTGCACATATAGTTTATGACTTACACTGTTACAATTGCGAGGAAAAATATGTTCCAGAGAATCACGACGATTACATCGCAGTAGATTTTGATGCATTAGATAGAGAAGACGAAGATAAAGATGGTGTTTTTGATATTGATGACTTCTGTATAGGGACTCCAAGAGGTGTGAAAGTAGATGTTCAAGGTTGCCCAATAGATACGGATAAAGATAATGTACCAGATTATTTAGATAAAGAGGCTAATACACCAAAAGGTGCTGTTGTTAATGCAAATGGTATTCAATTAACCGATAAAATGAGTGAGGCTATTTATTTAGCATACATCAATTCAGCATCTAGAAAAGATGCTAACACCTATTTTGAAGACACATACCCTAGCGATAAATTCATCAAACTCACTAAAAAAGTAGTTAATATTAAAGGCGATACCTTAATGGTTGATATTTTCAAACCAAAATTATTCCAACAAATATACAATCAACAAAAAGAGTTTGAAGAGGCTGTTACTGCTGCTCAATTCGTTGATTTAAGTTCTGAGGTTATATACAAACTACAAATTGCAAAATATTCTGAGGGTATTGAGGCTGCAGAAATAAATAGACTTATGAGTATCATAAACCTCAAAAGTACCTTAGAAAATAACTATACAGTTTACTATACTGGAGAATTTACTGATGTATTAAAAGCAAGACAAAAACAAAAACAATTGCTCAATAGTGGATATAATAATGTTTTAGTTATTGAAGATGCACAAGGAGACTTAAGAACAGTCACTAATGAGGAAATGAATAGAGAAAGAAATCGTAGAGCTTCTGCTAAGTTAGAAGATTTACCACCTCTTGAAGATATTGTTTTCCGAGTTCAATTAGATGTTCTTAAAGAAGTAGATTTAGATTTTTATGATCTAGACGAATTAATTGTATTTGAAGGGAAAGATGGTTTCAAACACGTATTTACTGAAGGATATGGCTCTTACGAAGAAGCACTAGAACGTAGAAACGAGCTTTACTTTATGAGTTACGAAAATTCTAAGGTAGTTGCTATCAAAGAAGGTCAGATTGTTGAAGCTAAAGACTATATGAATTTATCTTACACAGAAGAAAATACTGCTGATTATGGAGAAGTTATTTTCAAAGTACAATTAGGAATCTACAGCAAGAATGATGTTGTTGAACTAAGTAAATTGAATGATTTAGAAGGTGTTGAGAAAACCGAAATTTCAGAAGGTATACACCGATACACTATCGGAACTTATACCAGTATTCAAGGTGCTATGCTTAAATTAAATAAAGTGGTTAAGCAAGGTTATGAAGGCTCTTATATTATTGCCTTCTACAACAATGAGCAAATATCCATCAAGAAAGCTAAAGAATTAATTGGCTTCTAAGTATAAAACAGAATTAAAAAAAAGCGACTTAATCAGTCGCTTTTTTTTTGCTTATTTTTTTTGAACCTTCATACATCTGATATTTTAAGAATCTACATTCTAATTTACCATTGAATATTTTAATCCTTCTAGTATGCTTAAGGTGTATATGATTTACAGCTTCCATATCAGAGGTTATTAACCAAGCCGAACAACCTGCATAATTCTTTTTAAAAGTATCTCCTATTTGTGAGTATAATTCAAGTGTGTCAGCAGTCAAACGCTCACCATAAGGTGGATTGAACAAAATCGTTCCGCCGTTTGGCATAGGCTCAGGCTTTCTGATAAAGTTTGCTCTTTTTATTTCAATGATATCATCAAGCATAGCATCTTTAACGTTGTCTTGAGCTTTCCTAACAGATGCAAAAGCTCTATCACAACCTATTATTCTTCCCTCAAAGTCACTCACTTTATTTATAGATACTTCTTTAATCTTTGTCCATAAATCGGCATCAAAGTCAAGCCAATTCATAAAACCAAATTTCTTCCTATGTAATGAAGGAGGAATATTACAAGCAATCATAGCAGCCTCAATAAGAATTGTACCAGAACCGCACATCGGATCGAGAAAATCACTTTGCCTATCCCAATCACTTAATAAGATTAAACCCGCTGCTAAAACTTCGCTAATTGGAGCCTCATTAGTAG
>CAXFOQ010000053.1:0-7189 GCA_964004705.1 uncultured Flavobacteriales bacterium
GCAAACCATTTACTTTCGGTTGGCCATAATATGTTTTCTTCTCCTTTTCTTAATCTTTCAATAAAAGGCGATAAATCTTCATAATTCGACAAAGGAACTCTTTCTCTAAAAGTTGAGTAGGAGCTTATTTCATTAAAGTGATATTTCTTTCCAAATTCGGTAAATCGTGCTGTACTAATTAAGCTTTCTAACCAATCTTTTTGTACATCATGAGGGAATTTTACAAAGAGTTCTATTTGATGAATGCGTTTTCGCATTACCCATGACATTAGAGTATTCTTTATAGAAAATATCATATCTTGTACTCATGAAATATTTGAATTTAAAAATACTATTTTGAAATGAAAATATCAGGTTCTTTATTAAAAATGAAATCGGAAATTTCAGAACCTATAAAGTATTACTTACCTATAGGTAGTGAAAGTATTGAAATGAATTCTCTTATAAATAAGCATATTAGATTTACTTTTGAAAATCAAATTTTTTGCACTAATTGTGGTTCTAAGACTTACAAATCATTCAATCAAGGTCTGTGCTACCCATGTTTTCAGTCTTCTCCATTAGCATCAGAATGTATCATACACCCAGAAAAGTGTCAAGCACATTTAGGAATAGGTAGGGATATGGAATGGGAAAAGAAATACCATTTAACTCCACAAATTGTATACCTTGCCTTAACGGCAAATGCCAAAGTAGGTATAACTAGAAAGCCTCAAATCCCAACACGTTGGATTGACCAAGGTGCTGTGCAGACTATAATAT
The DNA here is from genome assembly GCA_964004705.1 of uncultured Flavobacteriales bacterium. Taxonomy (GTDB): domain Bacteria; phylum Bacteroidota; class Bacteroidia; order Flavobacteriales; family UBA7312; genus UBA8444. Next base: position 763 of record CAXFOQ010000053.1, read on the forward strand.
TGGCAGAAACACCAAATCGTTATTTAGCAGGTGTCATTGAGGTAACATTAAAGGATTTTATCGGCGACAAAACGCATTGGCAAAAAATGTTAAAAAATGAAATCAATACAAGTATTGATTTAATATCGCTTAAAGAAGAAATGAAAAGTTTTTTGCCCTCAGAATTAAAACAATATGTGGTGAATGATTCTGAATTATTAGATTTGAATTATCCTGTTCTTGAATATCCTAAAAAAGTAAAGAGCATGAGCTTTGATAAGCTAAGCGTAGTAGAAGGAACTTTGACAGGCATTAAAGGTCAATATTTGATGTTTGATTATTTGAACGTCTTAAATATCAGAAAACATCAAGGATATGTGGTAAGTATTGAGTATTAAATCTCAATTTCTTCACCAACGTCGAGCTTAAATCTTTTTCTTATCAAATTTATTACAAGGTAGAGAATAGGTGTATCAATTAATGCCATTATTACTTTAAACAGAAAACCATTTAATAATAAGACCCAAAATTTATCCCAAGCAATACCACCAGCCAAACATAATAGCAATAAAACAGTTGCAGTGTCAACAAGTTGTGAGCTAAATGTAGAAGCGTTATTTCTTAGCCATAGGTGTTTGCCATTTGTTAATTTTTTCCAAAAGTGAAATACTCTAATGTCTATAAATTGAGCCAGAAGATAAGCTAACATAGATGCACCAACTGCTATGCCTGTTAACCCAAAAACATTGGAAAAAGTTGTATCATTTACTGGTGACCATTCTGTTGCTTGTACGTTATTTGCAACCATGACTATTCCAAGAACAAAAATACTAGCAAATAAGCCTGATAAAACTACAGAGTTAGCTTTCTTTCTGCCATATATTTCAGAAATTATATCGGTCACTAAAAAGGTGATAGGGTATGGAATGATACCCGCTGAAATCTCAAAGGTATAAATGCCAAATGGAGACCAAATAAAAAATTTTTGAAAAATCAGATTACAACATACTAGGGCGGCAATAAAAAGACCGCTAAGTATAAGAAAAAGTGATTTTGCCTGAGATTTCAAATAAAAACGTTTGATTAGTAAATTTCAAATTTATGAGGAATACGCATTTGTATTTTATCAATATTCATCAATTCATTTAACTTTTGATAATATGGATAAGTCTTACCTAATTCATTTTTGATAATGCTACTTCTTACTTGACTACCTAAATCTTCAATGATTTTTTCAAAAGGATTTTTTTCGATTGGTAATTTAGTGATTCTATATGATTCTAGCTTAGCCATATCTGCAGCAATAGAAATAGCATCTTCCATGCCTCCTAAAACATCTACTAAACCTAAATTAACAGCATCTTTGCCTGTCCATACTCTACCTTGACCAATAGAATCAACTTCTTCCTTAGTCATATTCCTTCCTTCAGCAACGTGTGTAATAAATTTATCATAAATCATCTCTACCTGATTTTGTATGATAGCTCGTTCGGATTCATTTAACGCACGTGTTGGTGAGGCTAAGTCAGCAAACTGATTGGTTTTTACCCTGTCTGTTGTAATACCCAACTTATTTTTCATCATTTTTTCAAGATTCATCAAGACACCAAATACACCGATAGAGCCAGTAATAGTTGTAGGATTTGCAACTATGGTATCGGCCTTACATGCTATGTAATAGCCGCCAGAAGCTGCAACATCTCCCATGGATACAACAACAGGCTTTACTTCTTTAGCTAACTCCATTTCTCTAAGAATAGTCTCAGAGGCTAAGGCACTACCACCAGGCGAATTAACTCTTAGTACTATGGCTTTAATTTTTTTGTCTTTTCTAGCTTTACGAATAGCTTTAGAGGTTGTTTCTGAGCCAATATTTTCATTATCTCCTTCACCACTATTAATAGCGCCTTGTGCAAAAATAACAGCTATCTTATCTTTTGAGAACTTTTTCTTTTTACTGACTTGTACACTAGCGTATTCTTTGAGTGATATTCTTTCAATTTTTGCATCACTTTCAAGATTTAATTTTTTTCTCAATGAATCATCAACTTGATCTTGATATTGTAAGGCATCAGCTAATTTGTAATCAACAGCATCTTCTGCAGACTGTACTAATAAATTCTCTGCAATATTATTCAATTCTTCATCAGACAAATTTCTGCCCTTGGATACCCCTAATTTTACATCTTCCCAAATTGAACTGATAAAGCGTTGAACTTGCTTTCTGTTAGAATCGCTCATCTTGTTAAGCATAAATGGCTCGACGGCACTTTTGAATTTTCCGTGTCGTATTATTTGCGGTTCTACTTCCAATTTCTCTAGGGCTTCTTTAAAAAACATACCCTCATAGCTAATTCCTTTGAATTCTAAAAAGCCTTCTGGATGAATGTAAATTTTATCAGAAACAGAAGAAATATAAATTGCTTTTTGAGAATATATTTCGCTGTATGATAGAATAAATTTATCTGTAGAGTCTTTAAACTCTTGTAGCTTGTCACGAATTTCTTCTAATGTTGCCATGCTGGCGTTGACCATATCTATATTCAGATAAATCCCTTTGATGTTGTCATCATGTTTAGCTTTATCAATGGATTTTAAGACATCGTCTAAGCCTAAAGAAGACGATTCGTTATTCAAAGAGCTAAAGTCAAAATCAAATTCGGATGTTCTGTCAATTATTTTTTCAGAAAGGCTTATCTCTAAGAGGGTGTTTTCTTTGATTTTCTCAACTTCTTCCATACTTGAAGATATACCAATACCTATGAAAATTAAAACAATGATTAAAAAAGAGATTAGTGTAACTAAAACAGATTTTAGGACACTTTTGAGAAATCGTAGCATAGCTTTTATTTAAATTTAAAGTGTAGCAAAATTACATTTTTTATTCAGATTACTTCGTTTAATTTAAAGCCTTTATCTATTTTCGTTTTTATGAATACAGTGTATTTGCTTTTAGGTAGCAACTTGGGTAATTCTAAAGAGTTATTTCAACAAGCTATTTATATGTTGGAGTTGAGTGTTGGTGTTATCAGTAGTTCATCGTCTTTGTATGAATCGCCACCATGGGGCTTTCAGCATGAAAATAATTTCATTAATCAAGCCTTAAAAGTTTCTACTGAATTGTCGCCTCTTAAAACCTTAGATGCTTGTCTTTCGGTAGAACAACAATTGGGAAGGATAAGAGCTAATACATATAATTACGAAGCAAGAACTATTGATATAGATATTCTTTTGTTTAATACAGAATTAGTTAATGATACAAACTTAATTATTCCACATCTACATTTGCACAATAGACGATTTGCTTTATTGCCTTTAACAGAAATTGCGCCTAATCAAATTCATCCAAAATTTGATAAAACCATTAGTCAATTGTTGTATTCTTGCAGTGACAATTCTGATGTAAGAAAATTATGAGTTATCAATTTATTACTATAGAGGGAAATATCGGTGTTGGCAAAACTACCTTTTCAAAGATGTTAGCTGAAGAACTTGGCTACCGTATTGTCTTAGAAGAGTTTGCTGATAACCCTTTTCTTCCAAAATTTTACAATCAGCCTGAACGCTACGCTTTTTCTTTGGAACTTTTCTTTATGGCAGAACGTTACAGACAATTGGGTGATTTACGAGAGCAAGATTTATTTTCTAAAGGAATTGTTTCGGATTACTTCTTCGTAAAATCTAAATTGTTTGCCGAAAACAACCTTAGCGATGACGAGCTTTTGTTATTCAATAGATTATCAGACATAGCGTTGAAGAATCTCCCAAAGCCAGATTTAATCATATATCTGCATTCAGACATAAAACGTTTGCAAGAGAATATCAAAAAAAGAGGGCGAAGTTATGAACAAAATATCTCTGACGATTACCTTTCTGACATTCAAAATAAGTATTTCGATTTCTTCAAAAAACACACCGAATTTCCAGTTTTAATTGTTGATGTTAGTGAGGTTGATTTCGTAAACCAGAGTAGTGTTTTTCTGCAATTAGTAAGTTTAACAACACAGTCTTACGACAAAGGTATTCACCGAATTACTTTAGCATAAAAAAACCTGACAAGTAATTGTCAGGTTTTCATTAAATCCTATTTATATTTTTTAATTCACTAATGCTTGAAAGTCGGTATTATCTTTTAGATTTTTAAATTCAAAATCTTTTACAGCTTCGTTTTTATAATTAGCATTCATTTGAATAGCTTTAGATAAATAATCAATACACTTATCGTAATTTCCAGTTCTAGCATTAACTATTGCATTTAGGTAATTACCTTCTGCAGTATTATCAGTTGTAGCAACAGGATTGCCATTCATCAATTTGGCTAATGTAGCATTATAGCCATTGCCTTTTAGCTTGGCAGTAGCTGAACTGTAATCTCCAGTTTTGATAGCCAAAATACCTTTGTTAATATCCGAAGCATTTGATGAGCTATATAATGATGCTGCCTTATTATAATCTCCTTCTAAAGCTGCGATGATACCTTTGTTTTCATTCACTTCAGGAGCATTTGCATTGTATTTTGAGGCTTTACCCAACATATCAATTGCTTTATTCATATTCTTTTCTTTAATATAAATCCCCGCTAAATTATTATAAGCTCTATAATCATTAGGGAATGACTTGCTGACAGTATTATAGATAGTCTTTTTGATTGAATTATCCTCAATTAAAGAAGCAGCATAAAGCATTTCTTTAATATCAAGTTGTGTTGGGTCAGCTATAGCTAGAGAAACAATATCTTCATCTGTTTTCTTAGGTTCATATACTCTCAAGGTAATAGTTGCTTTTCTTAGTTTAGGCAATACATCATCTTCTATAGCGTCATAAATTTCAGCCATATCTCTTATAGCTTCTTCTCTTTTTTGTGGATCTTTTTGATTTCTTACGATGTTCAATACTTTATTTTTATCCTTCATGTCAGAAGAATTAACCAGTTTGTTAAATCCACCCCAATCTTCGCCTTTAGAACTTTTAATGTATAAATCATTATTGTTAGCACCTTGGACTTTTAGTTTTTTCATTAAACGTTTTGCGTATTTAAAGGTAGATTCACCTCTGTTATCCGAGACTTTTTCATTTATATCTAAAGTTCCTTCAGGTGAAGCATAAGACGATATCTCTATGTTTTTAGTTTCATATCCAAGTTTAGCAAACTCTTTCATGCGTTTAATTTCGTCTGAACTTTTTTGAGAATACCTAACGTTAGATTGATTTACTGTAAAATAAATGACTGCGGTTTCTTCTAGTACAGTTACTTTTTCGTAAGTGTGATTAGAAATGGCTGGTTCTTCACTATCTTTTGCTCTAGTAGACGTAGCCATTACACCTTCAGCAACTTTAATAGCGCCAAGGCTCTTGCTATTGTCATTAATCGTAGCAATAGCTGTGGCGAATAAGTCATAGTCAGCCATTTCTTCACTATATTTTACAATACTTTTGTAAGTAAATTTACCACCAGTTATATAACCAATAGTTTTACCATTGCTAGAGATTTTTTCTCCTTGAAGTTTTACAGACTCAAAAAATACTTTGGCTTCACTATCAGCAGATGGGGCAAGCATAGCTCTGAAGTCTGCTTCTGCAGTTTTTTGGAAATACTTTTCAGGAATTTTCACTTCAAGCTCAATTTCTATATTTCCACCGTGAACCTCCACTTGTGTAGGAGTAACAGTGAAGTTAAGCGTGTTAAATTTTGAAACCATCGAATCTAACCCACAAGAACTGATTAATAGTATAAGTGAAAATATAAGGGGTAATCTCAAAAAGTGTCTATTTTTCATTTTGAAATATGATTAAAGATTATACATTAATTGCATTGCAAATATAAATTTATATGGCAAAAAAATAGGTCTTAAGTATTTTAAATTTTAAAAACAACTAAATTCAAATAAAAGGTATAATATTATGAAAATAAGTAACTAACCCAATTTACGGGTTAAATCCCACAACACTATCCCAACACTAACGGACACATTAAAAGAGTGTTTCGTTCCGTGTTGGGGTATTTCAATAACATCATCACTTTGTTGAATAATTTCTTCGCTCACACCATTGATTTCATTTCCAAAAACTAAAGCTATTTTTTGAGGTTTTTCCATAAAATAGTTGTTTAGCTCTGTGGCATTGTCGGCTTGTTCAACACTAATAATTTTATAGCCTTTTTTAGTAAGTCCTTTTATGCAATCGGCATTATCATTAAAGTATTCCCATTCTACAGACTCCGTGGCACCTAGAGCTGTTTTGCGAATTTCGTTTTTTGGTGGTACTGGACAAATGCCACAAAGCATAATTTTTTCAATCAAAAAAGCATCAGAAGTTCTAAAAACAGAGCCAACATTGTGCGCGCTGCGTACATTATCTAGTACAATTATGATAGGTACTTTTTTTTTGTTTTTAAATTCTTCTAAATTGAGTCTATTTAGCTCCTTATTTTTTAACTTACGCATCTTTT
>CAXFOQ010000054.1:0-7098 GCA_964004705.1 uncultured Flavobacteriales bacterium
TCAATCTCTTTCTAATGTACAAGCCCATGCATTTATTTACAATATGGATTTAGCATATAGCGCTGCTGATATAATTATTTCAAGAGCTGGTGCTAGTACAATTTCGGAGCTTTGTCTTATCGGTAAACCAGCCCTATTAATTCCATCTCCAAATGTAGCAGAAGACCATCAGACCAAAAATGCAATGGCTTTAATGGAAAAAAATGCAGCCCTGATGGTTAAGGATAGCGAAGCACAAGAGCAATTAGGTCAAGTTATCTTCGGTTTATTAGAAAATGAAAACACTCAACAAAACTTAGTAGACAATATTAAAAAGTTAGCCATGCCAAATTCAGCAAAACATATTGTTGATGAGGTGTTAAAATTAGTACAAGAAAAATGAATATTAAGTTAGTCGAACATATATACTTTGTAGGGATTGGAGGTATAGGTATGTCAGCTTTAGCACGATATTTTAATGCTAAAGGCAAGAAAGTTAGCGGCTACGATAAAACACCATCTCCTATTACCGATGCATTAACAGCAGAAGGTATAAGTTTACATTTTGATGAAAATCATATACCTAAGGACATAAAAGATGCTGATTTTCAATCAGTTCTTATAGTTTATACACCTGCAGTAAGTCAAGATAGCCCTCAGCTAACTTCTTTTGCATCTAAAAAATGGACTGTTCTAAAACGAGCTGAGTTATTGGGGTTAATCACAGAAGACGCCTACACAATAGCGGTTGCTGGTACTCATGGCAAGACAACCACTTCTTGTATTTTAGCCCATATACTTAAGTATTCTGACATCTATTGCACAGCATTCTTAGGAGGTATTAGCAGTAATTATAATACTAATCTAATTCTTTCTGAATCAGGTGATATTGTAGTTGTGGAGGCCGATGAATACGACCGTTCTTTCTTAAGGCTATCTCCTGATATTTCAATCATCACATCTCTTGATGCCGATCATTTAGACATCTACAACGATGTTGATGATATGAAGAATACATTTAAAATGTTTGCATCAAATACTAAGCAGAATGGTTTGCTGTTGGTAAACAAATCTATCGATGTTGATTTTAAAGTTCCCGTGGGTGGTTGTTTAATGACTTATTCATCAAAAGTTAGAGCAGACAACAGAGCCATTAACTTAAGAATTGAAGAGGGTTCACAATATTTTGATGCCAATTTTAAGGAGATTATGCCTGGTCAAGTGTATGAATACGAGTTAAAAGATATTCAACTACAATTGCCAGGAAAACATAATGTCGAGAATGCTATTGCAGCTATTGTTGTAGCGTCTTCTTTAGGTGCTAAGCCAGAGAAAATAAAAGCTGCTATTAAAGATTTTAAAGGGGTAAAAAGAAGATACGATTTACATGCTAAAGGTAAGTATGTGTACATTGATGATTATGCTCACCACCCTGAAGAAATTAAAGCAACACTAGTAGCGACTAAAGAGCTTTTCCCAGAAAAAAAGATAACGGTAGTATTTCAGCCTCATTTGTACTCAAGAACTAGAGATTTTGCCGCTGAGTTTGGCGACTCTTTATCACTAGCAGATGAGGTGTTGCTATTAGATATTTATCCAGCAAGAGAAATGCCTATTGAAGGAGTAAATTCTGAAATGCTACTTACTCAAGTAGTAGATTGTGAAAAGTCCTTGCTTAAGAAATCCGATTTAGTTGAGGAATTAACTAACCCTAAAAGAGAACTTCTACTGACGCTAGGCGCTGGAGATATAGACCAATTCGTTGAACCATTAAAACACTATTACGTCAATGAAATGGATTAAAATTATATCACAATTTTTATTTGTAGGAGGTATCATTTTTCTGTTAGCTTTTACCAATACCCGCTATAGCAATAAGAACTGTATAGATTACCGTATAAATCTAGCTGACGAAAACACTTCACTTATAACTAGAGGTCAGATAATATCACTGATAAAATCTATTCAAGATAGTATTGTAGGAACACCTATTAATGAAGTACCTATCTATGAAATTGAGCGTAAAATAGAGAGTTTAAATGATGTGCAAAACGCTGAGGTTTACATCAATATGGAAGGAATGTTACATATAGATGTTATTCAGAAAAAGGCTATTGTACGAATAAGTCCAAAAGAAGGTAAAGACTTTTATATGGATTCTGAAGGTTCAATCTTTGGATTATCACATAACTACACAGAACACCTTCTTATAGCTAATGGTAACATACAAGATAGCACAGATTATATGACTGTTTTGGACTTGGCAAAATACCTATCTTCTGATAGCCTTTGGAATGCTCAAATTGTACAGATTTATCTAAAAGAGAATAAAGAAATAGAACTTGTCCCTAGAGTTGGGAATCATACTATATTGTTAGGAGACATAACTAACTATCAAGAGAAACTCAGAAAGCTCTATTTGTTTTATGAGAAAGGGGTTAATCAAGTTGGGTGGAATGATTATAAAGAAATTAACCTAAAATTTAGGAATCAAATTGTTTGTGTAAAAAGATAATTATGGAAAAAAATACAGGAATAGCAGTCGGTTTAGATATTGGCACAACCAAAATCACAGTTATCGTTGGTCAAAAAAATGAACACGGAAAGATTGAAATACTTGGAATGGGTAAAGCCCCGTCAACTGGTGTTATGCGTGGGATAGTTGCCAATATTGATAAAACTACACAGTCTATCAATAAAGCCTTAGATGAGGCCATAACTTTATCTGGTATGCATGTTAAGAATGTCAATGTTGGTATTGCTGGACAGCACATCAAAAGTTTACAGCATCGTGGACAGTTAGTTAGAGAAAATTTGGAAACTGAAATTAATGACGCTGATATAGATAAGTTGATGCAAAATATGTATAAACTTGTTATGGTGCCCGGTGAAGAAATTATTCATGTTATACCTCAAGAATACATAGTTGACAAACAGGATAATTTCCCTGATCCTCGTGGTATGGTTGGTGTTCAGTTAGAAGCTAATTTTCACATTATAACCGGTCAAACAGCAGCAATTTCAAATATCAAGAAATGTGTTAATAATGCTAAACTTGCAATGACAGGATTGACTCTTGAGCCTTTAGCCTCGGCAACCTCTGTTCTTGACCATCAAGAATTAGAAGCAGGAGTAGCTTTAGTTGATATAGGTGGAGGAACAACTGACGTAGCTATTTTTAAAGATGGTATCATACGTCATACTGCTGTAATCCCGTTTGGCGGCAATATTATTACTCAAGACATAAAGGAAGGCTGTTCAATACTAGAAAATCAAGCTGAGCTTTTGAAAATAAAGTTTGGTTCAGCTTTGGCAAGTCAAAACAAAGAAAATGAAATCGTTTCAATCCCTGGTCTAAGAGGCAGAGATCCTAAAGAAATATCCTTAAAAAATCTTGCTAATATCATTCAAGCTAGAGTAGAGGAAATTATTGAATTAGTACATCACGAAATCAAAAATTCCGGTTATGAAAACAAACTTATTACAGGTATAGTGCTTACCGGTGGCGGTAGTCAGCTAAAACACATAGGTCAATTGGTTGAGTTTCATACTGGTATTGAATGTAGAATAGGATATCCTAATGAACACATTGCCTCTACTTCACCAATTGATGTAAGTAGTCCAATGTATGCTACGGGAGTAGGACTAGTGATGAAATTCTTAGAAGAAGAAAATGGCGATGAATTGAGTAGTGTCCAAAAAGGCGGAACATCTAACGCTGGTTTGGGTGATTTTTTCAAAAAAATGCTCGATAAAATCGACAAATATTTAACAAATGATGAATAAACTGAACTATTAATAATTAATAATTAAAACAATGACAAACGAAAGCGTATTAGCATTCGATTTACCAAAAAACCAATCTTCAGTTATTAAGGTAATTGGAGTAGGCGGAGGTGGTAGCAATGCTGTAAACTACATGTATGAAAATGGTATTGATGGCGTAGATTTTGCGGTTTGTAATACAGATTTACAAGCCTTAGAAGCTAGCCCAATAACTACAAAAATTCAAATAGGTGCTGAGATAACAGAAGGACTTGGTGCTGGTGCCAACCCAGAAGTCGGTCGCCAAGCTGCAGAAGAAAGTATCGAACGTATTGAAGAGCTGCTTGACAGCAATACCAAGATGTTATTTATTACTGCTGGTATGGGTGGTGGAACAGGAACAGGCGCTGCTCCTGTAATTGCTCGAGCTGCACGTGAAAAAGAAATTTTAACGGTAGGTGTTGTTACTGTTCCATTTTGGACTGAAGGCGGTCACAGAAAAAAGTATGCCGAAAAAGGTTTGGAAGACTTAAGAACAAATGTTGACACTCTCTTAGTAATTAATAATGATAGACTTATTGAAGTATATGGCGATTTGACTTTAAGCCAAGCTTTTGCTAAAGCAAATGAAGTATTAAATACCGCTACAAAAGGAATTGCAGAGGTTATTTCTCAAACATTGATGGTAAATATTGACCTTAACGATGCTAAGCGAGTACTTAAAGATAGTGGTAGCGCTGTAATGGGACAAGCTTATGCATCTGGTGAAAACCGAGCTATTGATGCTATCGAAGCAGCCTTAGATTCTCCTTTATTACATGACAATAATATCAAAGGCGCACAACAAGTTCTATTAAAAATAGTTACAGGTTCTGGTGATAAGGAAATTAGAATGACAGAGTTATTTAATATCAAAAAGCATATACAAGATGTAGCAGGTTCTGATGTAAATATTATTGAAGGAATTGGTGTTGAAGAAGGAATGGATGATGAAATAAGCGTAACAGTTATTGCTACTGGTTTTAAGGTCAGTAAAAATATTGGATTATCAAAACCAAATACTCCAAAAGTCTATGTTTTAGAGAAAGATGAACAAACTGAAGAATTTGCAGTCGAAGAAGAAAATATTGAGCTTAGTTCAGCAGATTCTGAAACAATTGATTCTTTAGAGTCTGTGTTTGATGCTAGAGCAGACGAATCTGGTGAGCAATCACAAGGAACATTGAATTTTAATACGGAAGAAGAATCACCTGTTTTAAATTTTGAACTTGAAGAGGATGGTTCTGAAGAAAGCTCTATGAACTCTCCAACTCCTGTAGAAAACGTTCAACAAGAAGAATTTGTTAACTTAACTAAACAAAATATAGATGACAATGACGAATTAGTAGTTCATACTCTTGAATTGGAGGAAGAATCTCCTCAAGATGTAATCGAAGATTTAAAAGATGATATAGAAAAGGAAGAATTCACCCAAATAAATCACGGCATTTCTGCTGAGCAAATGGCTTTAAGAAGTCGCCAACGTATGCAAAGGCTTAGAGAAATAACGGTAAAATTACGTACCCCTTCTGGACTTACAGATTTAGAAAGTGAACCAGCTTACAAAAGAAGAGAAGTTGAATTGGATGACGTAGTTCATTCGTCAGAGTCCGAAAATTCTTCATATGTATTAGGAGAAGATGATGATAAAAATATAGGGCTTAAACCGAATAATTTTTTGCACGATAACGTTGACTAATTATGGATATTAATCAATTAATAAAGAAAGCCATTTTGGCTAAGGATTCCGTACGCTTGTCATCTCTCAGAGCTGTCAAGTCAGCTTTTTTAGTGGCGCAAACTCAAAAAGGAGCTAGTGTAGTTGATGATACTGCCAAGCAAAAAATCATACAAAAGCTAGTAAAGCAAAGAAAAGATGCAGCAGAAATTTATTTAGAGCAAAATCGAAAAGATTTAGCTAATGATGAGATGGCACAAGCTGCAATACTTGAAGAATTTCTTCCAGATCAGTTAAATGAAGATGAAATTCGAGAAATTGTTAAGACTATAATTGCTCAATTTGGGGCTAGCAGTATGGCTGATATGGGAAGAGTTATGGGCTCAGCCAACCAACAGTTGGCAGGCAAAGCTGATGGCAAAATAATTGCACAAATTGTAAAGTCATTATTGTCTTAGTTAATAACAGTGTTGAGTTATAAAGCCTAGAAATATCGTTGGTTTTTTTATTAAATATTAGTGTTATTTCTTTTTTAGTAATTAAACTATTTCTAAACTAGTCTTATTTATTTTTTTTGAAAAATAAATCACTTCCATTCCCAGCTCTCAATAAGTCGATATATATCGTCTTTTATGAAGTTGGTAATTGGAGTTATAGAGTCATTTTGAGCTAAATTAAAGTACAAAGCACCCCTAACAAAATGATTTAAACTATCAGTTAGATAAAATTGCATAGGAGTTGCTGTGCTACCTTGAAAAGTATATACTAAACCATATACCTTCAAAGAATCTTTAATAAAGATTTGTTCGCTGATAGCTTCTGCAACTTGAGCATGTTTATAGGCAAGTAGTCTGCTATCTTCTGTGTATTTGTTCAAATCACCATTAAGTTGTTTATAGCTCATGTGTACCTTACCATTAAAGTCTTTAAATTCTATATCAAACCAGCATTCATTTTCGTATTTATAATTGATGTTGCTATATTTTGATTGCTGAAAACTGTATGGACAACTACTTTCAAATAATATTGTACTTTTTTCAGGTAAATCGATTCTAGAATACCCCGAAGGTTTAGGAGTATAGTCGTTGTTACAAGCAATAAAGATTAAAGCACAAAAAAGGTAAAGTTTATTGCTCATTAATAGTAACTTTTATTCGTTTAACTCTTGTTTTATCTACAGATTCAATTGTAAAAGAATACTGCTCATAGTATAGTGTCTCACCATTTTCAGGTATGTTACCTTTCATTTCAAGTATTAGTCCAGCTAAAGTGTCGGATTCACCTTTAATAGGATCAAAAAAGTCTATTTTTCCATCAACAGTCTTTAGTACATCATTCAAAGATGTCTTACCTTCAAAAATATAATTAGAGCTATCTAGTTTAGAGAATTGTATGCCATCATCATCAAATTCATCGTTTATATCTCCTACAATTTCTTCAATAATATCTTCTAATGTAACTATTCCTGAAGTGCCTCCATATTCATCAACTACAACAGCGAGATGTATTTTTTTCTCTTGAAATTCTCTCATTAAATCATCAATCATTTTGCCTTCAGGAACAAAAAACGGAGTTCTTATTAAATTACTCCATTCAAAATCTGTGTAATTTAGAAATGGTAATAAATCTTTGATATA
>CAXFOQ010000055.1:0-6970 GCA_964004705.1 uncultured Flavobacteriales bacterium
TGGAATCGGTAGAAGAACTGTGTGACGACATTGCCTTAATCAACTCGGGACAATGTATTCTTGAAGGAAGTGTCAATGAAATAAAAAACAACTTTAAAGAACACATCTTCGAGGTTCAATTTGAAGGCACTATACAAAATGAAATTCAACACTTTGATACGCTAGTGATAGAATCAGGGTACGGAATATTTAAGGCAAAGAATAAAGAAAATACTCATACATTAATAAAACAAATAGTTGAGCAGGTTAATGTCACTAGCTTTAATGAAAAACTACCTACTATAAATGATGTGTTCATACAATCTGTAAATAATGAATAAACTATTTCTAATTATAAAAAGAGAATACCTATCAAGGGTTAGAAAGAAGAGTTTTATAATTATGACTCTTTTAACTCCTTTGTTTATGATTGGAGTATTTGTTGTTCCTATCCTAATAGCCTCAAATAGTGAAGATAAGATCACAATAGCAATTATTGATAATAGTAAGTTTAATGAATTTCGTTTGGCTTCAAATCTTAATCTAGAGTATACCTATCTCAACGAAATGAACTTAGAAGAATATAAAACCACATTAATTGAAACCTATGACTTTCTTTTACACATTCCAGAAATTGATTCAATACAACAGATAGAAAGTAGCATAGAAGTTTATTCGACTAATCAGATGAGTTTATCCATCAAACAGAATGTCGAAAATCAAATCGACAAAAAATTAACGAATATATACCTCTTACAAAGTGGCATAAATCCTGACCAAATAATGAAATCTCAAAGTAAGTCAAAAATCAAAACTTATGTTGTTGATGAGCAAGGAAAAAACTCAAAAGGTAATTCTGAAGCTAGCTTTGGAATTGGTCTAGTTGGTGGTTTTTTAATATATATATTCATCTTTATGTACGGCACTATGGTCATGCGAAGTGTGATTGAAGAAAAAACCAATAGAATTGTTGAAATTATTATATCATCGGTAAAACCATTTGAACTGATGTTAGGTAAAATTATAAGTGTTGCCCTCGTTGGCTTGAGTCAATTTGCTATGTGGATAATACTAGGCTTTATTTTTCTTTTAATAGCTAACGGTTTCATTTCTACAGAAATAGATGTGACGAACTTAAATAGTAACGAAGCAGTTTTATCCTCTGAAATCGGCTCGTCTTTAATGGCATTGCCAATAAAATCTTTATTTTTTGTTTTCCTAATCTATTTTCTTGGGGGATACTTGTTGTATGGTTCCTTGTTCGCTGCCATTGGCTCGGCATCAGATCAAGAGACAGATAGCCAACAGTTTATTTTGCCTATCACTATACCGCTTATTGTATCCTTTGTACTAGTACAAGTAGTAATTGACACTCCTCATGGTGGCTTAGCATATTGGCTATCCATGATTCCGTTTACATCGCCTATTATAATGATAGCTAGAATTCCCTTTGGTGTACCATTGCATGAGTTATTACTTTCAATAAGTTTATTGATAGGTGGATTCTTACTAACCACTTGGGTAGCAGCAAAAATTTATAGAGTCGGTATTCTTATGTACGGCAAAAAGATTAACTACAAAGAGTTATGGAAATGGTTAAAATATAAAGATTAAAAGATGCGAGTTGCTATCATTGACTTAGGAACGAATACATTTAATTTACTGATTTGTGATAAAAAAGGTGAAAGTCAAAAAACCATTTTTAAAAATAAAATTGCCGTTAAATTAGGAGAAGGAGGTATAGATAAAGGCATTATTGATCAAGCTCCTTACCAAAGAGGCATTAAAGCCCTAGAAGATCACCTAAACACCATAAAAGAATATGATGTGGATAAGGTAAGAGCTTTTGCAACATCTGCTATACGCTCCACAAAAAATGGTGCTGATTTTGTCAGTGAAGTATTTGAAAAACTAGCTTTAAAAATAGAAGTTATTGATGGGGATAAAGAAGCAGAACTGATTTATCAAGGAGTCAGAAAAGCAATACAGTTTGATTTAGATTATAAGCTAATTATGGATATTGGTGGTGGTAGTACTGAATTTATAATTGCCAATGCAGAAGGTGTTCAATGGAAAAAAAGTTATCAATTAGGTGTTTCAAGGCTTAAAGAATTATTCAAACCCAAAGACCCCATTACTCAAGAAGAAATACAAACGATTGAACATCACTTGAAAAGTGAGCTAAAAGATTTGATTGAGAATATCCAAACCTTTCCTTGCAAAACATTGATTGGCTCATCGGGTTCATTTGATACCTTGGTAGAAATGACTGGTTTTAAATTCAATAATCTAGAATTGAAAAATAAAAAACCATCTTGTATTATCCATTTGGAACACTATAAATGGGCTCAAGATTTTCTAATT
This sequence comes from uncultured Flavobacteriales bacterium, assembly GCA_964004705.1. Classification (GTDB taxonomy): domain Bacteria; phylum Bacteroidota; class Bacteroidia; order Flavobacteriales; family UBA7312; genus UBA8444. The sequence goes on from CAXFOQ010000055.1 coordinate 2,344, forward strand.
CAAAGTACACTTTCTGAAAGACTAAATACCAAAGGTATCGTTACAATGCGAGCTGATATGATAGTTCTATCAGTTATATTCATCAATTTTGTATTGAGAGAATTTGATATTAAAGAAATGAAGCGCTCAAAATATGCCCTTAAAGAAGGTGCTATGCACTACTATTTTTAAAGGTAATTTTCAGCCTTTTGCAAGACAGTAGGAATTCCTGAAGCATCTTTGCCACCTGCTGTAGCAAAAAATGCTTGGCCACCTCCACCACCTTTAATTTCCTGAGCTAACTCTCTTACCATATTACCTGCATGCAAACCTTTAGCCTGAGATAACTTTTCGGACAGTGCAATAGTAAGCGTTACTTTACCATAAGTTTGGGAAGCTAATACTAAAAGAAGATTGTCATTGGACTTGGTTAGCTCAAAAGCTAAGTTTTTAATGGCCTTAGCATCTAGCTCTACTGATTTAGCAATAAAATCTACACCATTAATCTTTTTGGCCTCTTTTAATAAATCAGTTTTTAAATCTCCAGCCTTTGCAGTATTCAGTTGTGCAACTTTTTTATTTAGCTGTTGATTTTCTTCTATCAGCTGACGAACAGATTTCATCACGTCCTGTGTCTTGAGCATAGCTCCTAGCTCATTTATCATGCTTAGTCTATCCTCATAGAACGACATGGCTTGTTCAGAAGATATTGCCTCTACCCTTCTTATTCCAGAAGCTACAGCACTTTCAGAAACTATTTTGAACAAGCCTATATGGCTAGTAGATGGAACGTGAATACCTCCACATAATTCTGCCGATGTACCAAACTTTATTACACGAACTACATCGCCATACTTTTCACCAAATAATGCCATAGCACCCATTTCTTGAGCTTTTTCAATGGGCAAATTACGGTGTTCTTCAAGTAATAGATTCTGACGTATTTTTTGATTAACCTTGTCTTCAATAAGCTTTAATTCCTCAGATGAAACTTTAGAGAAATGCGAAAAATCAAAACGCAAATATTCAGCATTAACTAAAGAACCTTTTTGACTAACATGTTCTCCTAAAACTTCTCTAAGTGTTTCATGCAAAAGGTGTGTTGCTGTATGGTTATTGGCTGTTCTATTTCTTTTATCAATATCTACTTTAGCAACAAATTTTGCAGAAGTATTCTTTGGTAATTCAGCACAGAAATGAACGATTAAGTTGTTTTCCTTTTTCGTATCTAAAATCTCAATAGTCTCATTGTCACTGGAAAGAATACCTGTATCACCAACCTGACCACCTCCCTCTGGGTAAAACGGAGTCAAATTAAAAACCAATTGGTAAAATACATCGCCCTTTTGCTTAACCTTTCTGTGTCTTACAACCTTAACCTTAGATTCAGTTAGGTCGTAACCAACAAACTCCTCAACTTCATCCTCGTAAATTACCACCCAATCTTCAGTTTCTAAAGATGAAGCTTGACGTGAACGATTTTTCTGTTCTTCTAAAAATGAATTGAACTCATCAATATTGACCTGAAAACCTTTTTCCTGAGCTAGTAACTGAGTAAGGTCAATTGGAAATCCATAAGTGTCGTATAACTCAAAAGCATCTTTTCCAGAAAGAATGTCATTATTCACTTTTAGACTTTCAAATCTAGCAATTCCTACATCTAATGTTTTAAGAAAGGAATTTTCTTCTTCTTGAATGACTTTTTGAATAAGCTCAAATTGTGAATTGAGTTCCTCAAACTGACCGCCCATATTTTGAACAAGAACCTCAACCAGTTGATACATTAATGGTTCTTTAGCATCCAAAAAGGTAAAGGCATAACGTACAGCACGTCTTAAAATTCGTCTAATAACGTAACCAGCACCCGTATTTGATGGCAATTGACCATCGGCAATAGAAAAGGATACCGCCCTAAGATGATCAGCAATAACACGCATAGCAATGTCATCTTTTTCATCTTTACCATATGTTTTGTTTGAAAGCGATGCTATCTTTTGAATCAAAGGTTGAAAAATATCCGTATCGTAATTGGATTCAACACCTTGTAAAACCATACACAAACGCTCGAAACCCATACCCGTATCGACATGCGTTTGAGGTAATTTTTCTAAACTGCCATCGGATTTACGATTGTATTGCATAAATACCAAATTCCAAACCTCAATGACTTGAGGATGATCAGCATTAACTAAGGTTTTGCCATCTACTTTACTACGTTCTTCATCAGAACGAATATCTACATGTATCTCTGAGCAAGGGCCACAAGGACCTACATCACCCATCTCCCAAAAATTATCTTTTTTGTTGCCATCAATAATTCGACTACTGTCTATGAGGGTTGACCAAATATCAAAAGCTTCATTATCTTTTTGAAGATTGTCCTCCTTACTTCCTTCAAAGATAGAAACATAAAGTCTATCCTTATCAATTTGATATACTTCGGTTAACAATTCCCATGCCCATTCGATAGCATCTTTTTTAAAGTAATCGCCAAAAGACCAATTACCAAGCATCTCGAACATGGTATGATGATAGGTGTCGTATCCTACTTCTTCTAAATCGTTATGCTTTCCAGAAACTCTCAAACATTTTTGAGTATCACAAACTCTAGCATTTTTTGGGTTAGTATTGCCCAAAAAATAATCCTTAAACTGATTCATACCAGCATTGGTAAACATGAGAGTAGGATCATCTTTTACAACCATAGGTGCTGATGATACAATATGATGATTTTTACTTTCAAAAAAGTCTAAAAATTGTTGACGAATAGCTATCGATTTCATTATTTCTCTATTTCAAATTCACACCCTCTTGTTAACAATAACCAGCGAGTAATCGTATATTATCTGCGAATTAATTACTTTTGTGGCAAATTTAGCCAAAATACCTTATGAAAAAGGCAAAGTATTTTTACGATAAAAAAACACTTTCATTCAAGAGAATAGAAAAAACTTGGAAAACAAGACTTAAAAATATCCTCCTTTTCCTATCTGTTAGTAGCTTTTTTGGACTACTTATGCTTATTGCTGCTTTTAATTTTTTTGACAGCCCAAAAGAAAAAATACTAAAAAGGGAGTTAGACAAATTAGTTCTAGAATATGAATTAATTGATAAAGACTTAGAAAAACTTTCAGCAGTACTAGAAAATATTAAAGACCGAGACGATAATATCTATCGTGTCATTTTCGAAGCAGACCCAATACCCAACTCCATACGGAAAGCTGGAATTGGTGGTATTAATCGCTATAAAGATTTAGAAGGTTTTGAAAGTTCCGACTTATTGATATCCACATCAAAGAAAATTGATCAAATATCTAAGCAACTTTATATACAATCTAAATCTTTTGATGAGGTCATAGATATGGCTTTAAAAAAGTCAGAAATGATGGCTTCCATACCAGCTATTCAACCCGTAAAGAATAAAGAGTTAAAACGAGTAGCTTCTGGTTACGGAAGGAGAATAGACCCCTATTATAAAAAACTTAAATTTCATTATGGTGTAGATTTTTCAGCACCAAAAGGCACACCTATTTACGCCACAGGTAATGGTACAGTCGCTAAGGTCAAAAAAAGTAAAAGAGGATTTGGTAATCATGTGGTAATTAACCATGGCTTCGGTTACGAATCATTATATGCTCACATGTCAAAATATACAGTCAGAAAAGGGCAAAAAGTAAAAAGAGGCGATATCATAGGTTATGTTGGCAGCACTGGTAAATCTACCGCTCCTCACCTTCATTATGAGGTACATAAAGACGGTAGGAAAATAAACCCTGCCTATTACTTTCACAACGACTTATCACCTGAGGAGTTTGACCGTATGCTAGAACTTTCGTCTCAAGAAAATCAATCCTTCGACTAATGCCTTACAAAGAAAAACCAATAGAAAAATTATATTACTCCATTGGTGAAGTGGCAAAGACACTCAAAGTCAACGTTTCTCTAATTCGATTCTGGGAAAAGGAATTTGATATCCTTAAACCTAAAAAAAATAAAAAAGGAAATAGAATGTTTACGGTAGTAGATTTTGAAAATCTTAAGTTGATATTTCATTTAGTCAAAGAAAGGGGCTTTACCTTAGAAGGTGCGAAAAACAAACTCAAAGAAAATAAAGAAGATACTATCAATAATTATGAAATTGTAACTAGACTAAAAGAAGTAAGAAGTTTTTTAGTAGAGTTGAAAGAAGGACTCTAAATGATCTCTAAATCATTTTTAGAAATTCCCTTTGTATCGAATAAATAGTATATAGCTTCCCTACCCTTCTCTCCCAGATCTAGCGAATACTCGTTGACATATAATTTAATATGACTATTAATCACATCAATATCCATTTCTTGAGCATGTTGTTTAACATAGTCTTGTGATTCTTTTGGAAATCTAAAGGCGAACTCTAAAGAACGTCTTAATACCCTTTGTATTCTTTTCTGTAAGGAACTTTCTAAAGATTTTGAAACAACTATACCTCCTAAAGGTATGGGTAATTGCGTTTGTTCTTCCCAATATTCTCCTAAGTCCATCAGCCTTTCTAAACCCTTTTCTTGATAGGTAAATCGATTTTCATGAATGATAACACCAGCATCAACATCACCTTTCAATACAGCATCTTCTATTTCTGAAAACAACATTTCTTTTGTATTTGTATTGT
>CAXFOQ010000056.1:0-6836 GCA_964004705.1 uncultured Flavobacteriales bacterium
ATTTAAATTCATTTCTGAATTTTTTGAATTTGTTTCAATAGCAAAACAAATGGATTTTAATTTTAAAGGAATAAATCCTGCCTGAAATGCATAGCCAAATAGGACTAAATTTGAATATATTGTATTACCTAAATTCAATTTTGAACAAAAATATAGGATTTCTAATTGCTAAATATAGTCGATATAATAATCCTTTACAATCATAATATAAATAATTAGTATCTGCTCAACTCAGAGAGGTAAAACACTCTCATTGGCGCTTTCAAGAACAAGAAGACGCTGGAGAAGGAGATTCCAGCCCTGAAGGGCATCAAGCTCAACTACGAGGACGATGACCTCGACAGCAAGTGCAGCATTCGCTTCCAGACGACGTTCCTGCCGGTGGCCGACGAGGCGCTCGCCGCGCTCGAGTTCGCGCCCGAGATGTACAACTACCAGACGCGTAGCGACGACGACCCGCGCAACTTGCTCATCCTCGCCACCACGCAGGGCGTCGCCGTGCAGCAGGGAGTGAATGATCAAGCCGTGATTCGGCCCCATGTGGCAGTTACCGCCATATTTGTCGTAACCGTAGTTGGCGGCCAGTAGCTCTCGGGTGGCGCGCCAGTCCTTATCACTGGCATGCCACGACCGTAGGTCCGCGATCATTCTGGCGATCACCGAATCTTTAGGAATGTAGCTATAATTCTTGTCTTTAGAACTAGCCAATATTTGAGTATCACCGAACAATTTAGCTTCCTTGATTGCTTTTGATGACCAAGCCCCTGTGTCTAAATAGCCAGCCTTACCACCAACCTTCATTAGATTGTTGGCTACCATTAAAAATTCCATACTAGCTCCACCTTGCAAGAATAAAACAGAATAGCCTGCAGGAACTTCTAAAAGCTCTTTAACGAGTTGTACAGCCTCTTCCATAACAGCAACAAAATCAGCACTTCTATGAGATATCTCTATCAAGGAAAGGTCTAAATTATTAAAGTTTAAAATGGAAGATGATGCTTCTTTAAAAACTTGTTGGGGTAAAATGCAAGGTCCTGCACTAAAATTATGCTTTTTCATATTTGAAATATTAAGTATGCAAAAATGCAGTTTTCTTTTTACTTAGGAAACAAACCGCTATCAATTTTTTTGATGTTTGGGACATTAACTTTTTGAGGATTTTGAATATCTTCTTTGAAATTAAACGTGCCATTTTTCAATTCGAAAGCGTTTATACTTCCGTCAGGTACATAGAAGTCGTATAGTCCGGTCAAACCCTCGTTAATGGGGGTGAGGTTTGGAAAAACTATACTTTCTATATCCTTATTAAATTGTACAGAAACAGCAGCGTCTTCTTTATATTCTAATATATACCTATGAAAACGTTCTTTTTTATAGCGAAAAATAGGAGCACCAAAGGTCAAGGATTTTGATATCGAAAGGACATCCATAATTTTCCTATTACTTCTTTCATCGTTACCATCCCAGCCTAGTAATAGGTAATAGTCTTTTTTACCTCTTTTAAATGGTGTTAGACTGTAATACAAAGCGCCAATCCATTTACTATTATTTAGTTTTAGTGAATTTGCAGATTTAACCTCTCCTTCAAGTGGTTTTAGGTATTCTACTTTGTATTCTTTTCTGTTGTTGTAATACTGAACAATAGCAAAGTATTTGTTGATATTATTGGATAGTGGGATGTACCAATTAATAATTCTTAATTTCTTGTTTTTTGAAGTAAGAATAGGAAAGTTCGTTAACATTTCGAAATCGTAATTCATGGATTTAGGGTCGTCAAGTACTAAATCCCAAAGTTCAATAAAATCAGCATTAGCTTTTAACTTTTCTTCATCGCTATTGGCGTTATGAAGTAGAGGAGCAACTTTTTGAATTTCAGACTCGTAGTATGTAAAATCTGTTTTTTGAGCTGAAACTGAAAAAGAAAGTAAAGTAAAAATCGATTGTATAAAAATGGCTTTATGCAACAATCGTTTTTTCATCTAAGAATGTAAAAAGTCTTTTTTAGATAACAGTTCATCTTCTGTTTCAACATTATCCTCATCAGGAATGCAGCAATCTACTGGACAAACAGCAGCACATTGAGGCTCATCGTGAAAACCTTTGCACTCAGTACATTTGTCAGTAACTATGTAGTAAACGTCATAATCGACAGGTTCTTGTGAAGCATCAGCATCGTAATCACCACCACTCTTAGGTGTTATAGTGCCAGAAAGGGAAGTCCCATCAGAGAAATGCCATTCCATACCACCTTCATAGATAGCATTGTTTGGACATTCAGGTTCACAAGCACCGCAGTTTATGCATTCATCAGAAATTTTTATTGCCATTTTTTTAACTAAAAAAGGTTAATAGTTTTATTTTGCGGTACAAATATACTAAGAAATGATAATAGAAGATAGAATTAAGGCTTTTGAAAAATTAGGTGATTTTTTAATGGATTTTTGTAATGAAAATCCCAATTCAAATCATCCTTTAGAAACTATCATAAAATCTTCATCTTCTCATAACGGTTGGTTTACGTCAATCAACATAAGATTTTCTATATCAGCTATTTGTAACAATTTGAGTTCTACTAAACTGTCCTCATGGTTATCTTCATACTCTATTCCTATTGAGGCAAAAAAGAATGTTTCTATTATCATGGCTGGTAATATTCCATTGGTTGGTTTTAATGATTTCCTATGTGTTTTGATGAGTGGCCATAGGGCTATTATTAAACTATCATCTAAAGACAACCGTTTGTTTTTACCAATCATTGAAGAGTTGATAAAAATTGAGCCACGTTTTAAAGATGATATTAAGTTAGTGGAAAAAGTTGAAAATTTTGACGCTGTTATAGCCACAGGTAGTAATGAATCCTTTAAGCATTTTGAATATTACTTTAAAGATTATCCTACTTTGTTAAGAAAGAGCCGTACTTCTGTAGCAATTCTAACAGGAGAGGAGAGTTTAGATGAAAGAAAAGCTTTGGCTAATGATATCTTCCTATACTATGGTTTGGGTTGTAGAAATGTAACCAAACTTTATGTTCCTAAAAATTATGATTTAAACCTCTTATTTGAAGTCTTTTTTGAATACCAAGATGTTATTTTGAATAATAAATATGCAAATAACTACGATTATTATAGAGCTATTTACATGATGGGTAATCATAATATTTTAGAAAATGGCTTCCTTATACTTAAAGAGGACAAAGCCTTACATTCTCCAGTGGCAGTCTTAAATTACGAATATTACGATGAAAAAGAATCTTTAGCACTTCAACTAGACGAATTGAAAGAAGACATACAATGTATTGTAGGTAAGGATTTTATACCTTTTGGCAAGGCGCAACAACCTAATTTAGAGGATTATGCCGATGGTGTTGATACGCTCCGTTTTCTAGAGGCTATTTAGTCTACTTTCTCGTACGCCCCAATATCTGGGTTTCCATCTCTGCTATTTCCCAAAATATCTAAGGATAAAGCATTATTCATAAGTGAGGCTTTACCAGCATCAATTGCTAAGGAGTTGTCGCTAAGTTGAAAATCTTGTTCTTGTGGATTAATAAAAATAGAAGAACCACTATTTACTTTAATACTGTTTGTCTGGTTCAAATTACTAATCGATGAGTCTGGATGAAGTTTGATTAAACAATGGTCAAAAATATAGTTGAACTCACTATTAGAATTATTTTGTAATTCTATTTCATGGGCAGCACTTCCGTCAATAATACAATTGGTAAAATGAGCCTGAGTCAATGGTCTTAATTGAATGTTTTCATTGACGTCTTCGTAATAGTTATTTATCAATAAAATAGGGGTATTTCTGCTACCATAATTGTAATAATTGGCAAAAGTGCAGTGGTCAAACTGATAGCGTCCTCCAATATTTAGTACTAGATTGTAACGCCCACAATTTCTAATGAGGTTGTTGTAGCCAGTAACATAACTACCTTGAGCAAAAAGACCGATGTCACTCATATTTTCTATGATAGTGTTATTGACTTTTAAAGTGGGTTCGGTAGAAGTACCTAATGTATCTGCTTTTATACCGACTGTGCCGTTTCTGATAATGGCATAGTTTACAGAGCTATTTTTACTTCCAGCACATAGCCATATTTGACTCCATTGGCCCGGTGCATCTTGATACCAATCTTCTAATCTATCGCCTTGAAAAATAACTTCATTACCCAAGCTACCATTGATATTTAAAGTACCTCCATTGTTATTGGCCCCTAGTATAGGATTACCAATAAATAGCCCTGAGTTAGCATGACAGTAGATTTGAGAACCTTCTTCTATAGTTAGTGTTGCGTTAGGCTCTACTATAACATAACCGTAAATGACGTGGGGTTTTTCGTTAGTCCATGTGGTATTTTGTGATATGGAGTAATATCTAAAATTTATAGTGTCCTTATCAGCAATGAAAAAATTATCAGATGGTGTATAGAAATTAGCATTTTGACCAAAGGCTACCAAATCAATAAGTTGTGTTTTTCCGTTTGTAGTAAACTCTAACTGATTATTGACCAAGAAAGGGGTGTTTTGGTTGTTTGGATTAATGGTTACTTCAATAAATAAGAATAGACTATCATTGGGAGCAAGTTTGATATTTTGACTTTGTTCAATGGGTATACCATCTACATTTATCCTGTAAATATCAGATGGGTTATCTTGTACTAAGCGAATAGTTTCTATGGTTACTGGGTTATTATTGTTATTGTAAACCACAAACTTTTTGGTAGCACTGCCAATTGTCGTAAAGACTGTATCGAATAATATAGAGTCATTAGAAAACGAAAGCTGACCAGGGCCACTTTCTGCGAAAAAGTCTTTTCTACAAGAGCTAAACGCTAAGCCGACTAGAATTACAATGAAAAAATTTCTTATTACCATAGAATGATTGCAAATATAATACAAACGTTAGTCCCTCAGTTATAGTATGGTAAATTAAATTTAAGAGGGTTTGCTAGTTTGTGATAAGTGTTTATATTTGCACACCAAATTATTCGAATAATGAAAAAAGGTATACACCCAGAAAATTATAGACATGTTGTGATGCAAGACATCTCAACAGGTTTTACTATATTAACAAAATCAACTGCTAATACTAAAGATACTATTAAGTGGGAAGACGGTAATGAATATCCTCTTATTAAAATGGAGATCTCTTCAGATTCACATCCTTATTATACTGGAAAAATGAAATTAGTCGACACCGCAGGTCGTATTGATAAGTTTAAAAATAAATACTCTAAGTTCTCAAAATAATCAAGAGTATAGACACAAAAAAACCATTCATTAAGAATGGTTTTTTTTTGCTTTACTTTTTACGAAATGACTTTTAACTTAGGTGCGCTATCTAACATTTCTTGATTAGTAAAATCCGAATACTTATTAAAGTTATTATTAAAAGCTTGAGCCAATTCATTAGCTTTTAAATCATAAGCCGATTTATCTTCCCATGTATTTCTTGGGCTTAAAATTTCTGAGGGGACATTATCGCATTTGGTTGGCATAGCCAAACCAAAAACCTCATGATTTTTATATTCTACATTTTCTAATTTCCCTTCTAAAGCTGCAGTTATTAAAGAACGCGTATATTTTAAACTCAATCGTGAGCCGACTCCATAAGATCCTCCAGACCAACCCGTATTGACTAGCCAAACATTAACTTGACTACTTTTCATCTTTTGGCCTAATAGCTCGGCATATCTAGTAGGGTGTAAGGGTAAGAAAGGTTCTCCAAAACAAGCCGAAAAAGTAGTGCTAGGTTCTATAATACCTTCTTCAGTACCAGCAACTTTGGCTGTATATCCAGAAATAAAATGATACATAGCTTGTCCAGTACTTAGTTTAGATATAGGAGGCAATACACCAAAAGCATCGCAAGTCAAAAAGAAAATATTTTGAGGTGCACTTGCCAAAGATGGTTTATTAATATTTTGGATATGGTTAATAGGATAGCTGACTCTCGTATTTTCAGTAATACTACTGTCTTCAAAATCAACATCTTTAGTACCTTCTGAAAAGATTACATTCTCTAGTAAAGCGCCTTTTCTAATTGCTGCAAAAATATCGGGTTCTTTTTCGGCGGTTAAATCAATGCACTTAGCATAACAACCACCTTCAAAATTAAACACACTATTATCACTCCATCCGTGTTCGTCATCACCAATTAATTTTCTGTTTGGGTCGGCAGATAGGGTGGTCTTTCCTGTTCCAGACAGTCCAAAAAATACAGCAGTATCTCCTTTAGCACCGACATTAGCTGAACAGTGCATTGAAAGTACATTTTTCTCATGTGGAAGAATGAAATTTAAAACTGAAAAAATACCTTTTTTTATTTCACCTGTATAACCAGTTCCACCAATTAAAATATTTTTATCTGTGAAGTTTATGATAGCAAAGTTATGTTGTCTAGTTCCATCAGTTTTAGCATCTGCCATAAAACTTGGCACATTTATAATCGACCAATCGGGAGTAAAGTTGTTAAGTTCTTTTTCAGTTGGTCGTAAGAACATGTTGTAGGTAAATAGGTTAGACCAAGGATATTCATTGATTACTCGAATGTTAAGACGAAAATTTTCATCTGCACAAGCATAAACATCTCTGACATAAACCTCTTTACCTTTTAAGTATTTTGTTACTTTGTTATAAAGATTGTGATATTTTTCATCACTAAAAGGAATATTGACATCACCCCACCAAACAGCATTTTCAGTGACACTATCTCTAACAACAAATCTATCTTTAGGAGAACGCCCAGTAAACTCTCCTGTGTTAATAGAAATAGCACCAGAATTTGCTAAAGTGGCGTAGTTCTTTGAAAGAGATATTTCGTTAAGTTTTTCA
>CAXFOQ010000057.1:0-6623 GCA_964004705.1 uncultured Flavobacteriales bacterium
CATGAATTCATCTAAAGTGTTATTTATTTCTTCAATTGTATGGTTAGGATAGTAAACGTTACCATCTAATCCTTCCCAAGCATATCCACCGCTGTTTTCATCAACGATTAATTCAGAGGAAAATGCCGTTCCCATACCATCACTCATAAAATTGCCACCTGTTGCCATTAAGTCCCAAGGAGCTTGAGTCGTGTTGTGCATATTCATATTAAAATATTCAGCTACTTTTTCTGGTACCAAGTCGTCATAAGGTCTATTTCTATTATAAATCCAATCCACTAAAATGGCTTCACCAACGTCATTTTTATAGACTGTATTTTGCCCATAATCTCTTATCCATATATTATTGAAATCAGTTTTAATAAAATTAACATTCTCTGTACTTATTCCTTGATTCAAAAGATAGGATTCGACTTCACTTTTTTCCTCACAGATAATTATGACTTGACATTCTTGAACAGCATTAGCTACGATTTGTGAAAGAATGGTTTCTTCTTCTATGTTATAGCCAGTGCTCCAAGTAATAGTTAGTGCTTGTATTTCTTCCCATTCAGCCATTGTTCTCACTTCTTCAGACGGTGGTGTGGTGTAAATAGTTGCAGACGAAGTGTTTTTTTGATAAGGATTTTCTGTAATTCCTAAGGATTTTAAAAACCCTTTTTCTCTTTCATTTGGAGCAAAGCCTTTTGGTAAATACTGAGCATATGCTAAAGAAGAAAACAGAAGAAAAAATAGGATTTTTTGCATTGTTTGATAATAAGATTAGTTAGTTTAAAATAAGGTACAAATTTACTGACTAATATTGATTTATACTATTAATATAGAATTGGTCTTCTCTATCGCTTGTTGAATGCTTTTGACATTTTTTATTCTAAAAATTAGTTTGCCTTTTAGTTCTTTCATCTCACAATCTTTATGATTCTTTTTAAAATATTCTAAGACCTTGCCAAAGGTGACAGACTGAAAATAGGGGTTTTCCTGTGGAGGGAAATATCCTGTTAGATTTTCGTTTTTTAGAGATATACGTTGGAAGCCTAGCGTTTTGCCTATCCAACGTAGACGTAGTGATAAGATTAATTCTTGCACTTCTGTGGGTAAAGGTCCAAATCTGTCAATAAGTTTAGCCTCGTATTCAACAAGTTGCTCTTCTTCAGATAAACTACTCAGTTCATTGTATAATTTTAGACGTTCACTTATGTTATTGACGTAATAGTTGGGGATTAGTATTTCCATATCTGTATCTAGCTGACATTCGTCAACAAACTCTTTTTCTTCATCGTCATCGGCATATAATTCTTTAAACTCTTCTTCTTTCAGTTCGTTGATAGCTTCATCTAATATCTTTTGATACATCTCAAAGCCTATATCACTAATAAAGCCGCTTTGCTCTGCACCAAGCAAATCTCCTGCACCACGAATATCAAGGTCTCGCATAGATATTTTGAACCCACTACCAAGTTCAGAAAATTGTTCAATGGCATTAAGTCGTTTTCTTGCGTCTGCTGTAAGAGAATAGGAGGGAGGAGCTAAAAGGTAGCAGAACGATTTTTTATTGGAACGTCCAACACGTCCACGCATTTGATGTAAATCACTGAGCCCAAAGTTATTGGCATTATTGATGATGATGGTATTAGCATTTGGTATATCTAAACCACTTTCTATAATAGTAGTAGAAACTAACACATCAAATTCATTTTCCATAAAAGAAAGCATCAGTTCTTCTAGTTTTTTGCCTTCCATTTGACCATGTCCTGTGCCAATTTTCGCATCTGGACAAAGTCGCTGTATGAGTCCTGCCACTTCTTTAATGTTTTCAATTCTATTGTGAACAAAATAAACTTGTCCACCCCTAGAAATTTCATAGCGGATAGCGTCACGAATAGTTTCTTCATCAAAAGTGCATACTTCTGTTTCTACAGGGTATCTATTTGGTGGCGGCGTATTGATAACTGATAAATCCCTTGCACCCATCAAAGAAAATTGTAAGGTTCTTGGGATAGGTGTAGCGGTCAGAGTTAAGGTATCTACATTAGCCTTAAAGGTTTTGAGTTTATCCTTCACAGCTACTCCAAATTTCTGTTCCTCGTCAATAATTAATAATCCTAAATCTTTAAAGCTAACATCTTTTCCTACAATTCTATGTGTGCCTATCAAAATATCTACCTCACCTTCAGCTACTGCTTTTAAAGTTTCTTTTTGTTCTTTCGTAGTCCTAAATCGATTGATATAGTCCACTTTACAAGGCAATCCTTGCAACCTCTTATTAAAGGTCTTGGCATGTTGCATAGCTAATATTGTAGTTGGCACCAATACGACCACTTGTTTATTATCGGCTACAGCTTTGAATGCCGCCCTAATGGCAACTTCTGTTTTTCCAAAACCGACATCACCACAAACCAATCTGTCCATAGGCATTATACTTTCCATATCCCTTTTAACATCTAGGGTTGCTTTATGCTGGTCAGGAGTGTCTTCGTACATAAAGGATGCCTCTAGTTCATATTGTAAAAAACTGTCTGGTGAAAATTCAAAGCCTTTCTGTTCCTTTCGCTTGGCGTACAATTGAATGAGGTCATAAGCAATGGTCTTAACTCGGCTTTTTGTTTTCGCTTTTTTCTTTTGCCAAGCACCGGAGCCTAGTTTATTAGTTTTTGGTTCAGCTCCGTCTTTACCACTATATTTCGCAATTTTATGAAGGGAGTGAATGCTAATAAACAAAGTATCGTTGTCTTTGTACAATAGCTTAATGGCTTCTTGTTTCTTATTGTTAATATCTATGGTGTGCAGTCCAGCAAAGCGACCAATACCGTGGTCGATATGAGTGACATAATCGCCTGCTTGTAAACTATTGAGTTGTTGTAGACTGATGGCTTGATTGTCGGCAAAGCTTTTTTTGAGGTGAAATTTATGATATCGCTCAAAAATTTGATGGTCGGTATAGCAACATAATTTCAATTGATGATCTACAAAGCCTTGACTCAAACTTAAGAGAATAGGTTTGAAATGAACATCTTTATCATAATCTTCTAAAATACTCTCAAAACGATTGATTTGTTCTTTGCCATTACAGAGAATGAAATTTTGATAACCTTTGTCGTGGGCATCTTCTAAATCCTCAATGAGCAAATCAAACTGCTTATTAAAAACGGGTTGTGGCGAAGACCTAAATTCATAAGAAGTATCGGTATCAAAGTAATGGTGTTGCCCAAACTCTACAATAGGAAAATGAGCTAATTGTTCTAAGAATAAGTCACCGTTTAAGAAAATATGTTGAGGTTTGGTGTGTTTAAGAGGACTATCTTGAAGATTGTCAAAGTGTTGCTCTGCTTTTTCAAAGAGCTCATTGAGTTTGTTTTTGGTATGGTCACAGTCTATTAGCCATACTTTAGAATTTTTAGGTAAAAACTCTAAAATACTCTCTCTGGCATTGTCACTAAAAATAGGGAATTGAGGGACAATGCTAATGTGTTTTTGCTTTTCTTTAGACCTTTGGCTATTGATGTCAAAAGTCCTGATACTTTCAATTTCTTCGTCAAAAAATTCTATTCTAAAAGGCGACTCGTTAGAAAAAGAAAATATATCTACGATACCACCACGAACGGAATATTGACCGGGCTCAATGACAAAATCAACTCTTTCGAAGTTGTATTCTTGCAGACATTCGTTTAAAAAATCTATAGAGAGCTTATCCGATAGCTTAATATCGAAAGAATTATTTTTAAGCTGCTCTTGACTGATAACTTTTTCAAAGATTGCTTCGGAATAGCTGACTATTATGGGTAGATTTTGATGGTTTAAACTATTCAAAACCTCAGTTCGTAATAGTACATTAGCATTGTCGGTTTCTTCAAGCTGATATGGTCTTCTGTATGAACTAGGGTAAAATAATACCTTTCTGTTTAATAGTGTCTCGAGATCATTCAGAAAGTAAGCCGCTTCTTCTTTATCGTTAAAAATAAAAAGTTGAGGTTTTCTTATTTTTTGTATGCTATGTGATGCAATAAGTGCTGTTTGAGCACCAACTAAATTTTTAATATGAAATTTTGCAGAATTATTTTCTCTAAAACAATCTACCATTGCATTTAAGCAAGGGTGATCTTTGTAGTGATGGGATAAAATTAAAGGTTTCAATTAATCCTCCTGCATAAATGATTCAGCCATTTCAACCATTTCTGTTGAACCTATAAAAAACGGTATACGTTGATGTAGGTCATTTGCTTCTATATCCATTACTCGTTGAAAACCATCTGAAGCCTTACCGCCCGCTTCTTCGATAATCCAAGCTAAAGGAGCGCATTCGTATAATAGTCTCAATCTACCTTTTGGAGCGGCATTCGTATTGGGGTAAATATATATGCCGCCTTTCAACATATTGCGATGAAAATCCGCAACTAATGAACCCATGAATCGTGCTGTATGTGTACGCTTACCATTATTCAGTTGATGACAATATTTAGCATATTTTTTAACACCTTCAGGCATTATTTTCTCATTTGCTTCATTTATAGAAAATATTTCACCTTTAAGCGGTGTTTTAATATTAGGGTGCGACAAACAAAATTCACCAATTGAGGGATCAAGAGTAAAACCGTTAACGCCATTTCCTGTTGTGTAAACCAGCATAGTAGATGAACCATAAATGATATAACCAGCAGCAACTTGTTCTGTACCTTTTACAAAAAACTCATTGCTGGTCACTTTTTTATTAATTTCTCTTCTTTTTAGTACACTAAAGATACTTCCAACTGACACATTCACGTCTATATTAGACGAGCCATCCAATGGATCCATACATACTAAATATTTTCCTTCTTTGGACTCAAGTCCATTAAGAACAATGATTTTTTCGTTTTCTTCGGAAACGATAGCTGCACATTGTCCGCCTGAACTTAATGCAGAAACAAAAGCCTCATTGGCATATAAATCTAGCTTTTTTACCGATTCACCTTGTATATTATCTTTTCCTACTTCTTCAAGGATATCGACCAATCCTGCTTTATTTATTTCCCTATTAACAATTTTAGCTGCTATGGATATGTCATAGAGTAATCTAGTTAAATTACCAGTAGCTTCAGGTTTCAAAAATTGTTGTTCGGTAATAAATTCTGCTAGAGTAGTTATTTTAGCCATCAGGTGCTTAATTATTTAGCAAATATCGAATTTTTAGAATAAATATTACGTTCAAAAATAATTAACTTTGAGCATTCGATTATGGAAGTTAAAATTAGAAGAGGTCAAAAAGCCGATTTGCCTTGTGTATTGGCACTTATTAAGGAACTTGCTGAATTCGAAAAAGCCCTTGATGAAGTTAGTGTGACTTTAGAAGAGCTAGAAAATGATGGCTTTGGACAACATCCCTATTATTGGTTCATCGTAGCCATTCATAAGGATGAAATTATTGGACTTTCTTTTTATTTTATTCGCTATTCGACTTGGAAGGGGCGATTTTTATTTTTGGAAGACTTTGTTGTCAAGGAGGACTATCGAGGTCAAGGAGTTGGAGCACAATTATTTGAGGAAACAATTCGAATTGCACAACGATTAAAGGTTAAAGGAATGGTTTGGCAAGTATTGGATTGGAATGAAGATGCCATACGTTTTTACAAAAAATATGAGGCATCAATACAAACAGAATGGCTAAATGGAAAACTTAGCAAGGAACAATTAAATGCATTTGAATTAAATGAAAGTATATAAGTTTGGAGGGGCATCTGTTAAGGATGCTGAAGGTATACGTAACATTAGTCAAATCCTAATTAATGAAGGTGCAGAATCTCTTGCCATTGTTGTTTCAGCTATGGGTAAGACGACCAATATGCTAGAAAAAGTAGTCAATGATTATTACGATAGAAATACACCAAACCTCGATGAAGTCAAGCACTATCACTATGCTATTTTAGAAGAATTATTTGATAAGTCTCATTCTATTTTTGATGATGTCAACAATCTATTTGTTGAGATTGAATGGGCTATAGAAGATACACCGACTTCCACTTATGCTTATGAGTATGACCAGATTGTGTCGGTAGGCGAATTGTTATCAACTAAAATAGTAAGTGCCTTTTTAGATCAAGAAGGCTTTGCAAATAAATGGATTGATGCTAGAGATATTATCCGTACAGATAATACCTACAGAAATGCTCGTGTAGATTGGCAATTAACCAAATATAACATAGCTAAATATATTTCCGATAGTGAAGTGTTTTTGACTCAGGGTTTTATCGGTTGTACAACAGAAAATTTCACCACTACTTTAGGTCGTGAAGGTTCAGATTTTACAGCTGCTATTTTAGGTTTTGCTTTAGACGCTGAAGAAGTAACTATATGGAAAGATGTAGACGGTATGCTCAATGCTGACCCTCGTTATTTTGACGATGCTAAATTATTAAATCAGCTCTCCTTTGCTGAGGCTATTGAATTAGCTTATTTTGGAGCAAAAGTTATACATCCCAAAACCATACAGCCCCTAAAAGAAA
The DNA here is from genome assembly GCA_964004705.1 of uncultured Flavobacteriales bacterium. GTDB lineage: Bacteria > Bacteroidota > Bacteroidia > Flavobacteriales > UBA7312 > UBA8444. The sequence continues at coordinate 6,477 of CAXFOQ010000057.1, forward strand.
AAAATATATCTCTAAGGATTAAGTCTTTTCTCAATCCTAAAGAGGAGGGGACTGTCATCTTTGATAATGCAGAAATGGAACCATTTTTGCCTTCTTTTATAATTAAGGAAAATCAAATATTGATTTCTATTTCTGCCAATGATTTAT
>CAXFOQ010000058.1:0-6609 GCA_964004705.1 uncultured Flavobacteriales bacterium
CTTCAGCAGCAGGTGCTTCTTCAGCAGCAGGCGCTTCTTCAGCAGCAGGTGCTTCTTCAGCAGCAGGCGCTTCTTCAGCAGCAGGTGCTTCCTCAGTAGCAGGTGCTTCTTCAGATGCAGCAGCAGCTTCAGCAGCTAGGGCAGCTTTAGCGTTTGCTAGTTCTTGTGCTCTTGCATCACTAATTTCTTTCTCAGCGGCAATTTTAGCTTTTTTAGCTTCAGCATCGGCTTTAGATAAATTATCTTTCTTAGCATTGATTTTATCTTCTTTTTCAGCTAACCAAGCTTCAAATCGCTTATCAGCTTCTTCTTCAGAAAATGCTCCTTTAGCAACACCACCTAAAAGGTGTTTTTTCATCATAACTCCTTTGTACTTTAATAAAGCTAAAGCAGTATTTGTAGGTTGTGCACCTTTCATAACCCAATTCAAAGCACTATCAAAGTTTAATTCTATAGTTGCTGGATTGGTGTTGGGATTGTACTGACCTAAATTCTCAATGAATTTACCGTCTCTTTTGGCACGACTATCAGCAACAACAATTTTAAAAATAGGCTTTGCTTTTCGACCGTGTCTTTGTAATCTAATTTTTGTAGGCATAATGTTTCAGTTTAACTAACTCTGTAGTATCTGGTTAATAATTAGGGGCGCAAATATGCAATTATTTCTTCTAATTAGAAAGAAAAACTAAATTTTAATACTTATTAACAATGCTTATTTCTTTTACCTTAATTTTTACATTTACATAGATTAAAATAAAAGAAGATACGTGTACCTAATTTTTGATACAGAAACAACAGGTTTTCCTAGAAGCTGGAAAGCACCATTAACGGATACCGATAATTGGCCAAGATGTGTGCAAATTGCTTGGCAATTGCATGACGAAATGGGTGAAATCATTGAGCATAAAGATTTTTTAATTTGTCCTGATGGCTTTGATGTTCCTTATGAAGTAGAGAAGATACACGGCATTTCTACTGAATTAGCTACTCAAGAGGGGAATGATTTGTCTGAGGTTTTAGATAGCTTTAGTCAAGCTGTTTCTAAGGCCAAATTTATTGTTGGGCAAAATGTAGGTTTTGATGTCAATGTATGGGGTTGTGAGTTTCATCGTGCTGGAAAAGATATCGATTGGACCTCAATGCCAGTTTTGGATACCTGTACAGAAAAAACAGCTCTACTTTGTGAAATCCCTGGTGGTAGAGGTGGTAAATTTAAGTTGCCCAATTTGACCGAGCTTTATTCACATTTATTCAATGAGACTTTTACTGAGGCTCATAATGCTACTGCCGATGTTGAGGCTACTACACGATGTTTTCTTGAATTATTGAGGTTAGGACACTATTCTGTTGGTGAACTGCATCAAGCTGATGGTTACATCACAGAATTTCAAAATACCAATACGGATACTATACAAACCCTAGGATTAAAACATTTAAACCTCAAGGAAGAAAGTCAAAAATATAATAAAGAAACCACTTCATACCTTAGCTCTGCTAGTGATGTGGATTTAAGTGACGAGCCATTTGCTCATTTACACAACCATTCTCAGTATTCCGTACTTCAGTCAACTACTAAAATTAGTGAATTGGTTGATAAAGCAGTGGCAATGGGTATGCCTGCAGTAGCTTTAACGGATTCATCAAATTTATATGGAGCTTTTCATTTTGTAGATGCTATACACAAGCACCCTATAAATAAAGAAGTCATAGAGCACAATAAGCAAGTCAAAAATGGCGACTTAGATGAAGAATTGAAGCACCTTCCTCTTAAAGGAATAGTAGGCTGTGAGTTGTCCATTTGTAAAGACTATCTAGACCATAGTGTCAAGGACAATGGCAGAGGAATAGTCTTTTTAGCCAAAAACAAAGAAGGCTATCACAATTTGGCTAAAATGAGTTCCATCGCCTATGTCGATGGATTCTATTATGTTCCTAGAATTGATAAAAGCATTGTTAGTCAATACAAAACAGGATTAATTGTTCTAAGTGGTGGTGTAAAAGGGGAGTTATCGGACTTAATTTTAAACGTTGGAGAAAAACAAGCAGAAGAATCTTTAATATGGTGGAAAGGACAATTTGCTGATGATTTTTATATCGAGTTGGTACGCCACGGATTAGAAGAGGAAAAGCGGCTTAATGATACCTTATTGAAACTTGCTCAAAAACACCAAGTTAAAGTAATTGCAGCTAACAATTCACATTATCTTACAGAGGAAGATGCCAACGCCCACGATATTTTATTGTGTGTAAAAGATGCTGAGTTGCAATCCACACCAATTGGTAGAGGGAGAGGCTTTAGATATGGCTTTCCTAATAGTCAATATTTTTTCAAATCTTCTGAAGAGATGAAATCTCTATTTAAGGATATTCCTGAGAGCATACTAAATATCAAAGAAATCATTCATAAAGTCGACTCTTACGAATTAAAACGACAGGTGCTCTTACCAGCCTTTGATATACCTGATGAGTTCATTGATGAAGAAGATGAAAAAGACGATGGTAAAAGAGGAGAGAATGCCTACTTACGTCATTTGACTTATGAAGGTGCGAAAAAGCGTTATGCTGAAATAACAGAAGAAATAAAAGAACGCTTAGATTTTGAATTAGAAACTATTGCTAAAACCGGTTATCCGGGTTATTTTCTAATTGTCCAAGATTTTACTTCTCAAGCCAGAAAGATGGGAGTTTCGGTAGGACCGGGTAGAGGTTCGGCTGCGGGTTCGGCTGTAGCCTATTGCGTTGGAATTACCAATATAGACCCCTTAAAGTATGACTTACTTTTTGAGCGTTTTTTAAATCCTGATAGGGTATCACTTCCAGATATTGATATTGATTTTGACGATGAAGGCAGAGGAAAAATTATTGATTGGGTAGTGAATAAATATGGGCAAAAACAAGTTGCTCAAATTATTACTTATGGTACTATGGCGGCCAAATCATCTTTGAAGGATACTGCAAGGGTATTGGACTTACCATTATCTGAAGCCGATACACTCACAAAAAAGATGCCGGATATCAAGTTGAATAAGTTATTCAGTCTTGATGACAAAGAATTAAAAGATAAGTTAAATTCTGAGCAGTATAAAATGGCTCAAGATTTCAAGAAGTTAGCTGATGGAGATACTCTACAATCGAGGACTATTCAACAAGCTACGATATTAGAGGGTTCTTTAAGAAATATTGGTGTACATGCTTGTGGAGTCATTATCACACCAGATGATATAACGAAATTTGTTCCTGTTGGCAAAGCAAAAGGAGCCGATTTATTAGTGACTCAATTTGATAATAGTGTTGTAGAATCGGCAGGTATGTTGAAGATGGATTTTCTTGGTCTTAAGAATCTAACCGTTATTAAGGATTGTTGTAAAATTATTAAGCATATTCATGATATAGATATTGACCCAGATGAAATACCATTAGATGATGAATTGACCTATCAGCTATTCCAAAGGGGAGAAACCAATGGTATTTTTCAGTTTGAATCTCCAGGCATGCAGAAAAATCTCAAGCTATTAAAGCCCGATAAATTTGATGATTTAATAGCTATGAATGCCCTTTATAGACCTGGCCCAATGGAATATATTCCTAATTTCATAGCTCGTAAGCACGGAAAAGAAGAAATTGTATATGATTTACCTGAAATGTCGGGTATATTAGCTGATACTTATGGAATAACGGTCTATCAGGAGCAAGTGATGTTATTGTCTCAAGAGTTAGCCGGTTTTTCTAAGGGTGATGCCGATATTTTGCGTAAAGCTATGGGTAAAAAGATTTTTGACTTACTGCAAAAGTTAAAACCCAAGTTTTTAGATGGTTGTAAAGAAAGAGGTCACGATACAGACATAGCTGAAAAAATATGGGGCGATTGGGAGGCTTTTGCCGCCTATGCTTTTAATAAGTCGCATTCTACTTGTTATGCTTTGATTGCCTTTCAAACAGCTTTTTTAAAAGCACATTATCCTGCTGAATATATGGCAGCTTACCTGACTCACAACATGAACGATATTAAAAAGGTTACCTTCTATATGGAGGAGTGTAAGCGTATGGGATTGAAGGTTCTAGGACCAGATGTGAATGAAAGTTTTTACAAGTTTGCAGTAAATAAAAATGGCGAAATCCGTTTTGGATTAGGAGCAATAAAAGGTATTGGCGAAGGCGCTGTAGAGACTATTGTTAACGAACGTCAAGAGAACGGTAATTATCAATCTATCTTTGATTTAGCCAAGCGAATTGACCTGAGAGCAGCAAATAAACGTGCTTTTGAAAGTTTAGTTTACTCTGGTGGTTTTGATAGTTTTGGGCATAAGCGTTCTACCTATTTTAATGATGATGGTAATGGTAGTATTTTCCTTGAGAAAATACTAAGATTTGGTCATAAATATCAAGAAAATTTAGATTCAGCACAGGTGTCCTTGTTTAGTGAATCTTTGGAAGATAATTTACTAGAGCCTAGCATACCTGTCGTTGAGCCTTGGAACTCATTAGAAATGTTAAATAAGGAAAAAGAAGTGGTGGGTTTTTATATTTCAGGTCACCCGTTGGATGATTATAAGCTTGAAATGGAAAGCTTTTGTAATTTCAATATTTCTGAATTAAAAGATTTGACAAGTATTAAAGGGAAAGATATTCATATTGCTGGAATGGTATCAAAAATAGAACATCGTTTTACCAAAGGAGGCAAACCATATGGAACGCTTACCTTAGAAGATTATCACGATAACATTACTTTCTTTTTATTTGGTAGCGATTATCCTAATTATAAAGCCTATATGACAGAGGGTTGGTTTTTGTACGCACAATGCCGTGTTCAAGAAAGAAAATGGGGTGATGGAGAGCTAGAGATTAAATTAGTAGGAGTTGAAATACTATCTGAGATCAAAGATAAAGCTTTACGTTCAGTAGAAGTTTTTCTAGCTATCGATGATTTGAATATGGAAGTAATTGAATCTATTATAACATTATCAGAGAAGTTTCCCGGTAAACATAACCTAAAATTTGTTGTAACAGATTATGATGATGGCTATCAAGTTTCTTTACGCTCTAGAAAGTTTAAAATTAATTTAGATGAAAACTTTATAATGCAGTTAAAACAAATTCCTTTCTTGGAAATTAAAATCAATTAAATGTGTAATTTTGTGGTACGCACTTTTGAATAAAACTAAAATTAAATAAATACAATGGCATTAGAAATTACAGACGCAAATTTTAAAGAAATAGTACTAGACTCAGATAAACCTGTATTAGTAGACTTTTGGGCTACCTGGTGCGGTCCTTGCCGCATGGTAGGTCCTATCGTCGATGAGTTAGCAAACGATTACGAAGGAAAAGCAGTAATTGGAAAAGTAAATGTTGATGATAATTCAGCAGTACCATCCGAATATGGTATTCGTAATATTCCTGCTTTATTAATTTTTAAAAATGGTGAGATAGTCGATAAAGTTATCGGTGCAGTTCCTAAAAGTTTGTTAGCTGAAAAATTAGACGCTCAACTATAATTGAATAATCTATTCATTTTAAAAGGGCTCTTTGCCCTTTTTTTATTTATGTTAGAAAGAAAACATATAGAAAAATTTGAAAATCTTGAGCTTTTTGCTAATCAAGTTGTTGAAGGTTTTATAACAGGACTTCACAAGAGTCCATTTCATGGTTTTTCCGTAGAGTTCGCCGAGCATAGACTGTATAACTCTGGTGAGAGCACTCGGCATATTGATTGGAAACTATTTGCTAGAACAAATAAGTATTTTGTTAAGCGTTTTGAAGAAGAAACTAACCTTAGATGCAGAATTATCATTGACCAATCTTCTTCTATGTTTTTTCCCAATAGGCATAAGCCAAGTATGGAGAATCCAAACAAGCTGTATTTTTCTGTCTTGTGTGCTGCTGCTCTAATGAACCTATTAAAAAGACAAAGAGATGCAGTAGGCTTGAGTTTGTTTTCTGATAAAGTAAACTTACACACCAACGAAAAGATTAGCTCTAAGCACCATCAGTACCTATTACACGAATTAGACAAGGTGCTAAATCAAGCTCCACTAATGAAAACTTCTAGACTTATTGATGGCCTACATCAGATAGCTGAAAATATTCATCAACGCTCTTTAGTGATTCTGTTCAGCGATATGTTTGATAATTCTGATAAAAGTGAGGAATTATTTTCAGCTTTACAGCATTTGAAATTTAACAAACACGAAGTAGTACTTTTTCATGTTATGGATAAATCCAAAGAATTGGAATTTAATTATGAAAATAGACCCTACAAGTTTGTTGATATGGAAACGGGAGAAGAGTTAAAATTATCACCAAATGAAGTCAATAAAAACTTTAAGGAACAATCTCAAGAATTTTTAAAGAACCTGAAGCTAAAATGTATACAATACAAAATTGACTTTGTAGATTCGGATATCAATTTAGGTTTCGATCCTATTTTATTATCCTACCTAATAAAACGAGCTAAGTTGCATTGATTTTTTTAAATATTCTTTGTTACTAATTCAAAAAACAAATTATATTTGCATCCGCTTTGTTATAAGCTTTAATTTTTAAAAGAAACGGTTTGGTAGTTCAGTTGGTTAGAATACATGCCTGTCACGCATGGGGTCGCGGGTTCGA
>CAXFOQ010000059.1:0-6409 GCA_964004705.1 uncultured Flavobacteriales bacterium
ATCTTAAGGAGATTACTCCAGATTATATGTTATTTGATATTACATCAAAAAGCCTGCCAGAAAAGATGTATCCTGGAATGATTATTAGCTACAAAGTTTCCCCTTTGTTAAATATTAAGATGAATTGGGTAACAGAAATAACACAGGTTAAAGACAAACATTTTTTTATTGATGAGCAACGTTTAGGTCCTTATAAAATGTGGCATCATCAGCACTTTTTCGAAGAAAAAGATGGTGGTGTATTGATGACTGATATTGTCACTTACATTCCTCCCTTTGGAATACTTGGTGATATCGCTAATGTTTTGCTTATCAAAAAACAATTGAAAGGTATTTTTGACTATAGATTTAAAGTAATGGATGAAAAATTTAATCAATAGATATGAAAAGACCTTGGAATATTATTAGTCCTCCCGTTTACAGTTTAGTAACTTATGACGAACATGGAAAAGTCAATATGAATATATGTACTTATGTTTCTGCAGTAAGTATGAAGCCAAAAATGTATTCTATAGCCATAGATTATACCACCAAAACCTATAAAAATTTAGAAAAATCATCAAGAGTTGTTCTTCAATTGTTAAGTGCTTCTAACCTCAAGGTAATACGAAAGTTAGGTAAAATTAGTGGTAAGCTCTATGATAAAGACCGTTACCTCAACTCATATAATTTACTTCAATCTTGGAAAGATTATAATGTTTTAAAAGATACTTGTGCACTAATTGAGTTAGAAAAAAAATCGGTAGTCAATAATCATGGAGATCATGCTATTTTTTTCTTTGACGTTACTGGTTTTAAAACCAATTCAGAAAAAAATGTCCTTTCATTTCAGGATTTAGTAGATAACAGAATAATATTATAATATATGCACCTTACAAAAGAGCAAATACAACAAACTCCACGAATCAAGCGTCTCAATATAATTAACTCTATTACTGGAGTTAAGCCTGCAAATTTAATTGGTAGTATTTCTGACAATGGGCATAGTAACTTAGCTATTTTTAGCTCTATAGTTCATTTGGGAAGCAATCCTGCTCTTTTGGGATTTATCTTACGACCTCAGCACGAGGTTAGGAGAGATACCTATGACAATATTATGCAAACGAAATATTACACCATTAATCATATTCCCACTGACTATGTTGAAAACGCCCATTATACATCGGCTAAATTTGATAAGGAAGATTCAGAGTTTGTAAGTTGCAAGTTTACTGAAGAGTATTTATTTGATTTCGATGCACCTTTTGTTAAAGAAAGTCGAGCTAAGATAGGTTTAAAGTTAGAAGAAATGTTACCTATCGAGCTGAATAAATGTGTAATGGTTATTGGCTCCATACAGCATTTATGGGTTGATGATGTTGCAGTCGAAGATGATGGTCAAATCAATCTAGAATTGTTAGATGATGTTGGAATAGGAGGGTTGAATAGTTATTATAAATTAAAGCGTATTGCTCAGTATCCATATGCAAGAGTCAATGAATTACCTGATTTTGAGTAGACAATGAGAAAGCCTTTGCCACATAAAAAATGTTTAGTTTGTCTTAAGCCTTTTTCATGGCGAAAAAAGTGGGAACGGGTTTGGGTGGACGTAAAATATTGCAGTGAACGTTGTAGAAGAAATAAAAACAATAAGAATGAATAGTGTAAATATAATTTTTCCTAATCAACTTTTTAAGCATAGCGATTTATTGGATAATACTTATCCTATATATCTCGTTGAGGAGAATTTATTCTTTAATCACTATCAATTTCACAAACAAAAATTAGCCTTTCATAGAGCAAGCATGCAGTTTTATAACTCTTACCTTAAAGATTTGGGTAAAACCGTTCATTACATTTCGGCTGTAGACTCTAATTCAGATATCCGTAGGCTTTTAAAAAAGTTAATTGATGAGGGTGTTCAAGAAGTTCATTTGGTTAATCCCGTTGACAATTGGCTAGAAAAACGAGTTTCAAATGCTATTAAAGATATCCAATGTATCGTTTATGAGAGCCCTTATTTTATTAACCGGTCCGACGAGAATTCTGAATTTTTCAAAACAACAAAAAAGAAGTTTTTTCAAACCTCATTTTACATCGAACAACGTAAAAAATTAGGCATTTTACTAGATGAAAATACTTCGCCAATAGGTGGTAAGTGGAGTTATGATACGGAGAATAGAAAGAAGTATCCAAAAGGTAAAAGACCACCAAAAATTACTAAACTTGAGTCCAATGATTTTTATATTGAGGCGGTAAATTATGTTAAAAATAATTTTTCTGATAACCCTGGTGAGTTGTCTCAGACTCCAATTTATCCTAATGATTATCAGCAATCTATGGAATGGCTTAACGATTTTTTAGACCATCGCTTTTACGACTTTGGTGTTTATGAAGATGCTATAGTAGATTCGGAACATTTTTTAAATCATAGTGTTCTTACACCCATGTTAAACGTTGGCTTGCTGACACCCTTACAAATTATCGATAGTGTGTTAGAACACGCTAAACAAAATGATATACCTTTAAATTCTTTGGAAGGCTTTATTCGACAAATCATTGGTTGGAGAGAGTTTATTAGAGGTATTTATGTGGCCAAAGGAACAGAAGAAAGAAATCGCAATTTTTTTCAGCATAAACGAAAAATACCGTCCTCTTTCTATGATGGGACAACTGGTATTATTCCTATTGATACGACCATACGCAAACTATTAAAAACAGGCTATGCTCATCACATTGAGCGACTAATGATTTTAGGTAATTTTATGTTATTGTGTGAATTTGACCCCGATGAAATATACCGTTGGTTTATGGAGCTATTCATAGATGCTTATGATTGGGTAATGGTGCCAAATGTATATGGAATGAGTCAATTTGCTGACGGTGGTCTAATGTCGACTAAGCCGTACATTAGTAGTAGTAACTATTTAAGAAAAATGAGTAATTACAAAAAGGCTCAATGGCAAGAAATATGGGATGCTTTATATTGGCGTTTTATAAACAAGCATAGAGATGTTTTTAATAAAAATATTAGAATGAAATTTATGGTTTCTATGTATGATAAAATGTTGACTGAAAAAAAAGAAAAATTCATCATTATTGCAGATAATTATTTTAAGTCTTTAGACGTTGAATTCAATTAAAAAATAAATTATAATAATGGCTAGAATTATCTTCACAACAGTACTCATTGGTTTCATTTTAAGTATTGACCTTTACGTTTGGTCAGCTTTCAAAACGCAACTCATTGAAAGACCTTTCTTGAAATATGCGTTTTGGGCAATTACTTTTTTGACTGTAATTTTCATGTATTTTCCAGCCATCAACACCAATATGACACTATATCCCAATTATATGGTTATTATTTTTGGCTTTATATTTACTATTATTGGCTCAAAGTTAGCCATGGTTCTACCTTTACTGATTGATGATTTTTTACGTTTTTTCAAATACTTATATCAAGCTACTTTTATTCAAAAGAGTACTTCGTTAGTTGGTCAGCACATAAGTAGATCGGATTTTTTAAAAAATATAGCTTTAGGAATAGGAGCATTGACCTTCTCTACCTTTGCTTACGGTATTCTGGTTGGCCGTTTCAATTTTAAAAAGCACTTTGTAGACTTAGCATTAAAGAATTTTCCAAAAGGAATAAAACCGTTAAAAATTGTTCAAATATCAGATCTACATTTAGGAAGTTTTCAGAGAAAGGATAAGCTAATGGAAGCCGTTCAATTGATAAATGAAGAAAATCCAGATTTAATTTTTTTTACAGGAGATTTGGTAAACAACCACGCTTCCGAGGCTACTCCTTTTGTAAATGTGCTCAATAAGCTCAAGGCTAAATATGGTAAATATGCAGTTTTAGGTAATCACGATTATGCCGACTACATTGGTTTGGATTTGAAGTCTGATGTAGGTAGGTCAAAGTGGCAAAAGAATTTTGATGAAATACAACAGCATTTCACTAATTCAAATTTTGACCTTTTGCTAAATGAAAGCCGATTAATAAACGTTGATGGATTAGAAATAAATGTTGTTGGTGTAGAAAATTGGGGCGATGGTAGATTTTCAAAATATGGTGATTTAGAGAAAGCTATGCTATCTGTAAAAGAAGGAATACCCACTTTTTTACTATCCCATGACCCAACCCATTGGACTAACAAAGTTCTAGCATTCTCAAAGCATGTGGATTTGCAATTGGCTGGTCACACTCACGGCATGCAATTCGGGATAGAAATAGGTGGAATCAAGTGGAGTCCTTCTCAATGGAAATATAAATTTTGGGCTGGTCTTTACCAAAACAAGGATCAATACCTTTATGTCAATAGAGGTATAGGTCATTTGGGTTATCCTGGTCGAGTTGGCATTATGCCCGAAATTACAGTGTTAAACGTTCAATCAACCTAACGAACTACACATGAAATATTACTTTTCATTAATATTAATTCTTTTATCTGTCAGTTTACATTCTCAAACGGTAAGAGTCTATGGTAGTGTCAAGAACGCACTTAATAACGAGCCTATACCATTTGCAAATGTAATAATAGACGGCACTTCTAAAGGAGCTACTTCCGATATTGACGGTAACTTTGAGTTATTTGAAATTGAACCAGGTACATATAATTTTAAATGTAGCTATATAGGTTTCAATACAGACTTGAAAGCTGAAATACAATTAACTCCCAATAAGAATTTAAGATTAGATTTTGCATTAACAGAAAATGCTCAAATAATTGATGAGGTACAAGTGACAGCCAATACCTTCAACAAAACAAAGGAAAGTCCAACCAGTTTGCGAACAATTAACGCTTCAGAAATTCTGAGAAGCCCAGGAGGAAATCGAGATATTTCAAAGGTGATAGCCAATTTACCAGGTGTTTCAAGCTCACCCTCTTTTAGAAATGATATTGTCATACGTGGAGGTGCACCCAATGAGAATCGTTTTTTTCTCGACGGTGTAGAAATTCCAAATATCAATCACTTTGCAACACAAGGTTCTTCAGGAGGTCCTGTTGGTATTTTAAACGTGAATTTTATTCGAGAGGTGGACTTTTATTCAGGTGCTTTTCCTGCTAATAGAGGAAATGCTTTAAGTTCGGTAATGGAACTCAAACAAATTAATGGAAGTGACGAAGACTTTAGTGCTTCATTTATGGTAGGTTCTAGTGATGCAGGGCTTACTATTAATACCCCTTTATCTGAAAAGTCAAGTTTATTGTTGTCTGCTAGACGCTCCTACTTACAATTTTTATTTAAGGCTTTACAATTGCCTTTTTTGCCTACTTACAACGATATACAATTGAAATATACTTTTAATCCTAACCCTAAAAATCAATTCAATGTGATAGGTTTAGCAGCTATTGATAACTTCAACCTAAACCCAGATGCAAATGAAGGGATAGATGACCCGCAGAAGTTAGCTCAAAACGAATACACACTCAACAATTTACCTATCAACGAGCAGTGGAATTATTCTCTTGGCGGAACGTGGAAACGCTTTTTTGATAATTCTAATTTGTTGGTGGTAATGAGTCGTAGTCACCTTAATAATACTGCCATAAAGTATCAAGATTATGCCGATTTATATTCTCCAAAAATAATTGATTACGAATCACAAGAAATTGAAAATAAATCTAGAATAGAATATAATTTTAGAGAAAATAATATCAAGTTTAATGTTGGTTTAAACTTAGAAGATGCTACTTATTTAAATTCTACACAGCGAATTTTAACCTCAGGCGATTCTATTTATACTAAGTTAGTAGAAACTGACTTACACTTTATAAAATATGGTGCTTTTGCTCAATTGAGTAAGACCTATTTAGTGGATAAATTAGTTACTTCTATAGGTTTTCGAATAGATGGTAATAGCTTTACGGATAATACTACTACTCCTAATTTTTCGCCTCGTTTTTCCTTGTCCTACAACCTTTCAGGCAAGTCTAGTTTAAATGCTAATTTAGGACGATATTATCAGTTGCCCGCTTATACTATTTTGGGCTTTGGTGTAAATAATAACTTTTTCAATCAAGACGCTGAATACATTCGATGTGACCATACTGTTCTAGGCTTAGAATATAATCCGTCAAATTACAGTAAAATAACACTAGAGACATTTTACAAGTATTATGACAATTATCCTTTTTCAATAATTGATAGTATTTCTCTAGCCAATTTAGGCGGTGACTTTGGTGTAATCGGCAACGAAGATATTTCTTCCATTTCACAAGGTAGAAGTTATGGTTTAGAGTTTCTTGCTCAACAAAAATTAAGTTCATCAATTTATGGTATTATGTCCTTGACGTATTATAGAAGTGAGTTTGAAGATAAAAAAGGAGAACTTATTCCATCAGCTTGGGACAACCGTTTTATTTTTAACATGACAGCAGGTAAAAAGTTCAAAAGGAATATAGAGTTAGGTTTGAAATTC
>CAXFOQ010000060.1:0-6330 GCA_964004705.1 uncultured Flavobacteriales bacterium
TCTTTGGAATTCATAAAAAAACGAAACTAAGCCTATTATAGACTTAATCTCGTAGGTAGTCAAGTTCGGGTGGACAGTTTATTAACTGTCAATTATCCTTCAAGTGCAGCGATTCTTGTTTCAAGAGCATCATTCTTTGCAGAGAGTTCTTTAACTGCGTTGATAAGTAATGGTGTAAGTTGACCATAATCTACACCGTAAGCACTCGCCCAACCGTTTTCATTTGGTGTATCTTCATCAGGATGAAACTTTACAACTTCTGGAATAATATCTTTACATTCTTGAGCTATGAGCCCAAACTGTTTTTGAGTGCCTTTATTTGGATCTAATTCACCTTGGCGGTTAATAATGTTGAATTTTTTACCAGTTAATTGTTTAACAGTATCTAATGCTCCAGTAATTTCTTCAATGTTAGTTTTACGTCTTTGATCTGAACCTGTTTGATAAGCACCATCAACTCTAAAATCAATACTAAAGTCACCGCCAGAACCATATCCTACTAATGATCCCGATATACCATGAACTCTAAATTCACTTTGAGTTCCATAAGTTGTGCTAGGAGAAATACTAATACTTGGATAATCAGACCATAATCTGTCAAGTCTACCTTGCCAAGCGTCTAAGGATATAGCTTTATCTCCAACAAGTGTGAATCCACTAGAGCTTGTTTCAAACATTTTAACTCCAGCGTGTCTTATATCCACACTACCACCACCATTACACCTAATCATTATTTCATCATTACTGTTTCTAATATCAACATTAGATCCAGAACCTCTAATGATTGTTGGCCCAGTATCATTTTGAATAATTGATCCTACGCCGTCATGCCAAATTTGAAAATCTTGTGCGGCACCAAGTAAAACCTTGTCATTATCTCCAGCATATAAGTGGCTACTAAGTTCTAAATAACCAGTCACAGCACAGCCACCCGTTTTTGTCTCGAATTTCTTATTGTTGTCGTAGTATAGCTCACATTGGGCATTTCTAATAAAAACTGCCATATTCTCGTGATTAGCATCACCACCTTGAGTTGCTCTAATATGTAATCCAGTACCATCGGCCAAACTACAATCAATAAATCTATTTTTATTACCATCAGCTGTCATGTTAAATTCACCACTAAGGGTTAAATCACCAGTCACAGAAGCTCCACCGCTCACCGTCTCAAAAGTCTTTGTGTTATCATAGTATAGCTCAACTGCTGCATCATCTGTAAATACTGCCATAGTTTCACTATTGTCATAAGCTGCAAATACAAAATTTGAAGCTCTTAATCTCATCTGAACAGGAGAAAGTATTTGAAACGTACCTGTTCCATTACCGATTACTGATTCTGAGCCATCATGATATATTTGCAAATCTCCGTCAACGCTTAGATCTCCTCCAAACTGTAATTTACCATTGTCAGGTAGCCTGACTTTACCATCTGATGTGATGCGAACCCTTTCTGTTGGTGAAGCTGCACCATCAGCAGTTGTGGAAAGTATTAATCTACCAGGCATATCATTTGCGCCAGGAGTTCCATCTATTTCACAATGAATACGACCAGCTCTTGTTACTACATCTGTTCCATCTCCCGCTGCAAAAGCAAATTCACCAATACTATCACCACTTTGTACAATGGTATTTGCACCAGTTGATGATCCACGAGTTTTTGCAAGAGTTATTGATGTGCTATGTTCATCATTACGATTTCTAACCATTGAAAGACCACCATCTTGTAGTTCAGTTCCTTCAATTTGGAATAAATGAGTTTAATAGAAAGTCAAGCTGTTACTATCAATAAATCTAACGAAGAAATTTTTAACTTCATTAGCGATTTCACCAATTTTGCAAAACTTATGCCACCTCAGGTACAAGATGTCAAAATTAGCCAGGATAGTTGTTCTTTTAGTATTCAAGGAATGCCAACTATAAATTTGAAAATATTCGAAAGATTACCTTTTTCTTGTGTTAAAATGAAAGCTGAAGATGGGAAGTTACCATTTACTCTTTCATGCACTTTAGAAAGCGTAAATAAAACACAATGTATTGCTCAATTTCATTTTGAAGCAGAGTTAAATCCAATGATGAAAACGATGTTGACTAAACCTCTAGTTAATTTTTTAAACCTTCTTTCTGAAAAACTGAAAGAAATTAAATCATAAATTTTATTTCGCCCATATTGTAGAACTCAAAACGACCATTGACTTCTAAAACTAGTTGTCCACTCTCATTGACAGAATTTATAATACCATCAAAAGACTCTCCATTCTTTGAAAACTTTTGAACTTGCCCTTTTTGAAAAAAATTTAGGTGATAAAGCTCATCAATCTTTAAAGGTTTTTGTTTTAGTAAAAAATAATTTTTCTCAAAGTTTTTACAAATTAACTCTAATAATTGTGGAATTGACGGGATTGTTTTTATATGTTCAGCAATAGAAGTAGCTTTTGGTATATGACCGATATTATTATTGATATTAACTCCTATACCAACTACACTTTTTTCAATTTTACCAGCTCGAATTGAATTTTCAATGAGAATTCCTGCCACTTTTTTTCTATTAATAAGGATATCATTAGGCCATTTTATTTTAGTAATGAGAGAATAATTATTAAGAGCCTGGCATAATGATACAGCAATAAACTTATTAAACAAAAACTGTTGACTAATATCTAACTTTGGCTTTAGTAAAAGGCTTATACATAGCGACTTACCTGATTCAGAAGACCAGAAATTATTTCTTTGACCTCTACCTGCAGTTTGCTCTTTTGCAATTACAATTGTTCCTTCAACTAAGGATGTTCTTTGGGATAAATCAATCAAATAGTTATTAGTAGAATCAACAGAAGAAAGTTCAATAATATTTTGACCAACAAACAAGCAATCCATAAGACAAATTAACGGATAAATTTCTGTATTTTTGCCCCTTAACACAAATCATAATTTCTAAACTATTTAATGAACATTAAAAAAGAGCTAAAAACATCAGATATTCTTGCCAACATTATTATAGAAGGAATGAAAGAAGTAAAAGCTAAAGAAATTGTGAGTCTTGATTTAAGAAAAATTGAAACATCTGTATGCGATTTTTTCATTATTTGTCACGGCACTTCTAATACTCATGCCTCAGCGATAGCTGATTCGGTGATTGATGAAACACTAAAATCAATCAAAGAAAAACCATGGCACAAAGAAGGATTGACTAATAGTGACTGGATTCTTTTGGATTATGGGAATGTGGTAGCACATATCTTCCAAAAAGAAATTCGAGATCATTATAATATTGAAAAATTATGGGGCGATGCTGATGTTCAGCTAATTAAAGAAAATGCATAGATAATGAAAAATAAAAAAGAAGAGCCTAAAAAAATCAAATTCAATTTTTATTGGATTTATGCCATCATAGCCGTATTATTTTTTGGTGTTCAAATTCTAAATATTAATACAATATCTGAGACTTCTTGGCAAGAATTCAATAGAAAAATGCTTCAAAGTAAGGAGGTAGAAAAAATTGTTGTTGTAAACAGAGATATTGCCCAAATTTATATCAAAAAAGAGTTTATAAAGCGTGATAAATATAAAGACGTAAGTAAGAAATCTTTTGGAAATACTATAAATGAGGGTCCACATTACTTTTTTCAAATTTCATCTCCTGATAATCTTGAAGAAAAACTAAAAGAAGCACAAAAGGACTTTCAAGAAGAAGAAAGAATTGGAATAAATTATACTACAAAAAAAGATGTTATTGGAGATGTATTCAGTTGGATTTTCCCAATTCTTATAATGATTGCTATTTGGATGTTCTTCATGAGAAGAATGAGTGGAGGTGCTGGTGGAGCAGGTGGTCAGATATTCAATATTGGTAAATCTAAAGCTACTTTATTTGACAAAACTAAAGTGAATGTTTCTTTTAAAGATGTAGCAGGTTTAGAGGGTGCTAAAGAAGAAGTTGAGGAAATTGTAGATTTTCTTAAAAACCCGAAAAAATATACTGCTTTAGGCGGTAAAATACCAAGAGGTGCACTACTTGTAGGCCCTCCTGGAACAGGAAAAACTTTATTAGCAAAAGCTGTAGCAGGTGAAGCACAAGTTCCATTCTTTTCACTATCTGGCTCAGACTTTGTTGAAATGTTTGTTGGTGTTGGAGCTTCTAGAGTTAGGGATTTATTTAAACAAGCTAAAGAAAAGTCACCCTCAATCATTTTTATTGATGAAATTGATGCTATTGGTAGAGCTAGAGGTAAAAGTAATATTACTGGTGGTAATGATGAAAGAGAAAATACATTAAATCAGCTACTAACTGAGATGGATGGTTTTGGAACCAACTCAGGTGTAATTGTAATAGGTGCTACCAATAGAGCTGATATTTTAGACAGAGCGTTATTAAGAGCAGGTCGCTTTGATAGGCAAATCTTTGTAGATCTACCAGATCTTAATGAAAGAAAAGCAATTTTTGAAGTTCACGTAAAACCACTAACATTAGCTAAAGATGTAGATATAGACTTTTTATCTAAACAAACTCCTGGATTTTCTGGAGCAGATATTGCTAATGTATGTAATGAATCCGCCTTAATAGCAGCCAGAAAAAATAAAAAAATCGTTGAAAAACAAGACTTTCTAGATGCAGTTGACAGAATCATTGGCGGTTTAGAAAAGAAGAATAAAATCATTTCTGAAGATGAAAAAAGAACAGTAGCATTTCATGAGGCTGGACACGCTACAGTTAGTTGGTTTATGCAATTTGCATCTCCACTAGTAAAAGTAACCATTGTTCCAAGAGGTCGTTCTCTAGGCGCAGCCTGGTATTTGCCTGAAGAGCGACAACTTACAACAACAGAACAGTTAAGACATGAGATGTGTACTGCATTAGGAGGAAGAGCAGCTGAAAAAATCATTTTTAATAAGATATCAACTGGCGCCTTAAGCGATTTAGAAAAGGTTACTAAACAGGCCTATTCAATGGTTTCTGTTTATGGACTTAGTGATAAGGTCGGAAATATTAGTTTTTATGACTCAAGTGGCAGAGAAAGCTTCAACAAACCTTATAGTGAATCGACAGCAAAACTTATAGACGATGAAGTAAGTAAACTTGTGGAAGATTGTTATCAAGAAACTTTAAAGTTGTTAAAAAAACATAAAAGCAAACTCACTAAACTCGCTGAATTACTTTTAGATAAAGAGGTTATTTTTAAAGAGGATTTATTAGCTATATTTGGACCACGACCATGGGACAAAGAAGAAATCAAGGATGAAAAATCTAATCCAAAAAAAAGAAAGGCTAAATCTAAAAAAGATGAACCAAAACAAGTGGATAACGCTGTTGAAGACAAGTAAACCTTATCAACTCAATCTCATAAAAGGTAGATTGTTGGAAAACGAAATTCACGCTGTAATCATCAACAAAATAGATTCATCTTACTTAAACTTTGGCGAAGCGGAACTAAAAGTTCAAGAATCTGATTTTGAAAGAGCTCAAGAAATATTAAACGATGTCGAAAAGTGATCTAATTACTAGAACCATTACAGGTTTACTTTATGGACTTGTATTAATAGCTAGTCTAGTGATTAACTATTATACTTTTCATATATTTTTCTTAACAGTATTAATACTAGGTCTAAAAGAATTTTATCAATTAATAGAAAAAAAAGATATAAAACCTCAAAAATCTCTAGGGTTTGTTATGTCTATAGGTCTATATGTTTCGTCTTATTTACTTCATATAAATGAAAAAATGAGCTATATGACTCTTAATCTAGTTTTAGCTATTACTTTTCTATTGTTTACTGTGGAACTTTTTAGAGGTAAAGAAATTAGCTTCGTTAATATTGGCTCAACAATACTAGGGGTAGTTTATGTAGCATTACCCCTGTCTTTACTTACATTTTTAGCTTTCGACACAAACAATCAATATAGCTATCACTTAATTCTTAGCCTATTTATATTAGTATGGCTGAGCGATGTTGGTGGTTATTTTGCTGGTGTAAACTTTGGAAAACATAAATTACTAGAACGTATCTCACCAAAGAAAACTTGGGAAGGCGTTGCTGGTGGATTGGTGCTATGCATTGTAGGTGCGTATATATTAAGTCAATTTTTACCAACAATGAACATCTATATGTGGCTGGTACTTGGTGTATTAGTATCTATTAGCTCAATAATTGGAGACTTAATAGAGTCGATGTTAAAACGTTCGGCGAATATAAAAGATAGCGGCAATGTATTACCAGGGCATGGTGGTATTTTAGATCGATTTGACAGCGTGTTATTCGTGATACCAATCGTTTATATTTTCAAATTTTTCATTTTATGAAACTCATTCACAAAGAAGGATACAGAATTATTCT
>CAXFOQ010000061.1:0-6321 GCA_964004705.1 uncultured Flavobacteriales bacterium
AAAGTATTAAGTGATATTATCAAAAACAGAATAGTTGATAAAATGGACCATAAAAACTTAAACCTTGAGGTAGATTTTATGAAAGATACTATAACCACTGCTGAAAATATCGCTATAAAAATTTATGAAGAACTAGAAAGTGACATTAAAGCTACTGGTAACCATTTGTATAGTGTAAAACTGTATGAAACAGAAAATAATTACGTAGAATATTATGGATAAAAATAAAATTATAAATGGCTCATCAGCTCAAATCATTGAGTTAAACCCGGAACTTAGAAATATAGGCTATGCCGATGGTATAAATATCAATGGTGCCCTAAATGATGAGGAAAAGCTTGAAATGATTGACAAAGCAGCCGTTAAGTTTGGTGAGTTTTTAGATGCTTTGGGTTGCGATTGGAAAAACGATCCTAATTCTATGGAAACTCCTAAACGTGTTGCTAAAGCCTATGTTAATGACTTGTGGGCAGGGCGCTATAATGCTTTTCCAAAAATTACAACTTTTCCTAATTACGAATATGACGGTATAATTTTTGAAGGCAATATTCCTATCATATCAATGTGCTCACACCACCATCAAACTATATTAGGCAAAGCACACATAGCATACATTCCTCAAATCAACCAAGAAATCATTGGATTAAGTAAACTAAATAGAATTGTTGAACATTATGCACGAAGGGGTGCCATTCAAGAAAACCTTACCGTTAGAATTCACGATGCTATCAACAAAATTGTCGAGAATAATAAAGGTGTGGCGGTCATGATTGAGGCCTCTCACAACTGCGTACAATGTAGAGGAGTAGGACATCAAGGTACGTCAATGAAAACCTCTAAATTAACTGGAGAATTTATTAAATCCAATAAAACAAGAAATGAATTTTATGAATTCATAAAATCATAAAACAACATATGAGCAAAATATCAATCATTGGAAGTGGATTTTCGGGATTAAGCTCTGCTGCTTTTCTTGCTAAAAAAGGGCATAAAGTTAATGTCTTTGAAAAAAACCCAAATATCGGTGGTCGTGCTAGACAATTTGAAGCTAAAGGCTATACATTTGATATGGGACCAAGCTGGTATTGGATGGCAGATGTATTCGATAAATTTTTTGATCAATTTGATAAAAAAGCAAGCGACTACTTTGAGTTAATTCAATTAGATCCTGGCTTTCAAATCATATTCGAACAAGATAAAACTATGAAACTATCTGCTGACTGGTCAGAGGTTTGTGAAATGTTCGAGAATTTTGAAAAAGGTTCATCCAAAAAGTTAGAAGAATTCATGAAAGAGGCAGAATTTAAATATGACTTCGGCATTAACCAATTGGTTTACGAACCTGGCCTATCTCTTTCAGAGGTGTGTAAGCCTGAGTTGTTTACCAATATATTTAAGCTACAAGTATTTACTTCTTATAGAAAACATGTAGCTAAGTATTTTAAAAATCCATTTTTAAAATCGTTGTTGGAATTTCCAGTACTATTCTTAGGAACTGCACCGAGCCAAACTCCAGCCTTATATAGTCTAATGACTTATTCAGGCATTAAAAAAGGTACTTTCTACCCAATGGGAGGTTTTGGAAAAGTCATTGATGCTTTCAAAGAAATTTGTTCTGAACAAGGTGTTGAATTTCATACTAATGAAGCTGTACAATCCGTCAATATTGAAGAAAAAACTATCCAATCAATCGTCACAGACAAAAGAACATTTGAAACGGATATTGTAGTCGGTTCAGCAGATTACAACCACGTTGACAGCAAATTACTGCCACCAAAATACAGAAACTACAACGATAGCTACTGGCAAAAAAAAACCTTTTCACCTTCTAGCTTATTGTTTTATGTTGGTGTAAATAAAAAACTTAATAAACTTATTCATCACAATTTATTTTTTGATGAAGACATTGAACAACATACCAATGAAATTTATACTAATCCAAAGTGGCCAAACAAACCCCTATTTTACGTTTGTTGCCCTTCAAAAACAGATCCAAGTGTAGCTCCAGAAGGTAAAGAAAATATCTTCTTTTTGATGCCTATCGCACCAGGACTTAAAGACAGTGAAAGTGTTAGAGAAAAATATTTTGACATAATGCTTAAGCGCCTTGAAAACTATACAGAACAGAATATTATAGAACACATTGAGTATAAAAGAAGTTATTGTGTTAACGATTTCGTAAACGACTACAACGCCTACAAAGGGAATGCTTACGGTTTAGCAAATACACTTCTTCAAACCGCAAATTTTAAACCTAAAATCATTAACAAGAAAATAAATAACCTATTCTATACAGGTCAATTGACAGTACCCGGACCTGGTGTACCCCCTTCTATTATTTCGGGGCAAGTCGTTGCAAAACACATTGTAGAATCTAACCTTATCTAATTATGAAGTATATTTTTGATAATGTCTCTGATAAATGTAGTAAGCTGACAACAATAGCATATAGTACAAGCTTTAGCTTTGGCATCAAAGCCTTAGACAAAAGATTACATGCTCCTATTTATGGCATCTATGGCTTTGTCCGTTTTGCTGATGAAATAGTAGACACCTTTCACGACTATGATAAACACCGTTTATTTCACAAATTCAAAGCAGATACTTTAGATGCTATTGAATCTAAGATTAGTTTGAATCCTATCTTAAATAGTTTCCAAAAAGTAGTACACGATTACAATATTGAATGGGAACTTATCAATACTTTCTTAGAAAGCATGGAAATGGATTTGGATGAATTACAAACCTATGATACCGATAAATACAATAAATATATTTTAGGTTCTGCAGAAGTAGTAGGTTTAATGTGCTTAAAAGTCTTTGTTGAGGGCAATGAGGAACAGTATGAAGCTTTCAAACCTAGTGCTATGAGTTTAGGTTCGGCTTTCCAAAAAGTTAATTTTCTTAGAGACGCTAACAGCGACTTCTCTTTCCTTGGAAGAACCTATTTTCCAGGAGTTAATATGGTAAACTTCTCAGAAGAAGATAAACAAAAAATAGAAGAAGATATAGAAATTGATTTCGCAGAAGCTCTTGTTGGAATTAAAAAACTACCATTAAGTTCTAGAGGTGGAGTCTATTTGGCATATATCTATTATTACAATTTATTTCGTAAGATTAAATCCTTACCGTCTTCAAAAATTTTACAAGAGCGTATCAGAATTCCTAATTCTAATAAAATCAGTTTGATGCTACAATCAATGGTCAAAAATCAATTTAATTTGATATGAAATTTTGGATAATCATATTCTTATTACTATCACTAACTATTAGTCAAGCGCAAGAGCTGAATCTTTCAGAGCTTAGAGAGTTGTACATAGAATCATCCTTTCGAGTTGATAAGGCTAATAAATTGTATGAACTGACAAAAAATAACTCAATTGAAAATAATTATAAGAAATTTACATACCACGCTATCGCTATTTTACTTCGAAGTAAATTTTCTTTAAATCCTATTTATAAACTTAAGTCGTTTAAAGAAGGTAAAGAACAATTAGAAAAAGTTATTAACCAATACCCTAAAGATATTGAACTTAGATTTTTACGGCTTTGTGTACAAGACGGCACTCCTGCTATTTTAGATTACAAACTAAATATGGACGAGGACAGTCAGTTTATTAAGAATAACATTTCAACAAGTTCAGAAGAACTACAACAATTTATAATACCAATTTTCAAAATATTAAATGATGGAAGAACAAGTTATACTAGTAGATAAAAATGACAATCCTATTGGTAAAATAGGTAAATTAGAAGCACATCAAAAAGGTCTTTTACATCGAGCTATATCTGTTTTTATTTTTAATAGCAAAGGAGAAATGTTACTCCAACAACGTGCTTTTCACAAATATCATACTCCGAGTCTTTGGAGTAATACAGCATGCAGTCATCCTAGAGGTAATGAAATAGTAAAACGTGCTGCAGAAAGACGACTTAAAGAAGAAATGGGAATAGAATGTGATTTATTTTATGCTTTTAACTTCTTGTATCGTGCTACGTTTGACAATGGGCTTATTGAAAATGAGTTAGACCATGTTTATATAGGTTTTTCTGATGAAAAACCTAAACCTAATCCGTCTGAAGTTGAAGATTTTAGATATATAAATTCAAACGATTTATTAAATGAAATCATCGAAAATCCACATACTTTTACGCCATGGTTTAAAATCTGTGTTGACAGAGTTTTGAAAATAAGATCGATCTTAAAAAAAGAAGTTTTAATTGCTTAATTTTAATTCATGAGTTTAATATTAAACATCTTCATAGTTATTATCACATTTTGGATAATGGAATTCATCGCTTGGGCAACGCATAAATATGTTATGCACGGATTTTTATGGAAATTACACAAAGACCATCACCTAGTCAATAAAGACAGAATACTTGAAAATAACGATGCTTTCTTTCTTATTTTTGCTATACCGGGCGCTGTCTTCATGATTTTAGGTTCAACTCTTCTTTATGTTGGTATTGGAATAACTCTTTATGGCTTTGCCTACTTCATTGTTCATGAAATCTTCATTCATCAACGCATAAAGCTATTCAAGCGCACTCAAATACGTTATTTTAAAGCAATACGAAAAGCACATAAAGTGCATCATAAAAGTCTAGTAAAAGAAGATGGGTCTTGTTTTGGAATGTTGATTGTTCCTTTCAAATATTGGAAAGAAGCCAAAGTTTAGTTGTCTTTTTTCAAAAATAATTGCCACAAAAGCGTTTGAATTATGAAAAAGTACTTGTTGTTCTTGCTTATTTTTTTTTCTTGTAACACTCAAGACTATCTAATTTCTTCCACATACCAACATTGGATTGGTGGACGACCTGAAAGCGGTAGTGGTACAAATTATCGTTTTCAATGCGTTGCTCCAGCCAATAATTCTGATTTTAAAATACATTCCATAAGGGCACATCAAAAGGTTTTAAATTATAATATAAAGCCTAAAAACTTTAATAAAGGCGACACCATAACAGTGTTTGCATACAAAAGTAAAAAAGATTGGAATTCTGATACTTTATGTAAAATAGACTATGAACTCAAAGGCAAAGACAAAACCATAATTTTAAATGAGTTAATACAATTAGAAAAACTTTTGTATCCTTGATACTTCAAAAAATAAAAGCATTAGAAAATCAAATAATCTAAAAAGATAATAAAATAGCTTAAATCTAGTTTTGCTATAAGCTAATGAATCAATAAGTCTCACTTTTCCGTACTTTCATATTTAAAATTGACAATAAAGCCATTATCTTTGTACTCTATGAGAGGAAAGAAGACGGTTTTAATGATTTTAGATGGCTGGGGGCATGGTGACAAGACCAAATCAGATGCTATTCACAATGCTAGCACCCCATTTATAGATTCACTTTACAAAAATTACCCCAATGCTGAATTACAAACCGCTGGTTTGGAAGTAGGCTTACCTGAGGGTCAAATGGGAAATTCTGAAGTTGGACACCTCAATATTGGCTCAGGACGAATAGTTTATCAAGATCTAACTAAAATCAATAAAGCATGTAGTGAGGATACACTAAAACTAATGCCAAACTTAAAAGTCACTTTTGATTTTGCTAAAAATCATAATAAAGCCTTGCACCTAATTGGACTCGTTTCAGATGGTGGTATCCACTCCCATTCCCAACATCTATTTGAATTATGTCGCTTAGCACAAAAAGATGGAATAAAAGAAGTTTATATACATGCCTTCACCGATGGTAGAGATACAGACCCAAAGAGTGGTAAAGGATTTTTAGAAGATTTAGAAAACAACCTTTATGATGCAAAAATAGCCTCAGTATGTGGCAGATATTATGCCATGGACAGAGACAATCGTTGGGAACGTGTGAAGCTAGCTTACGACTTATTAACAAAAGGCCAAGGAAAGCCTACAAAAGATATACTACAGAGTATTCAAAATTCTTATGATGATGATGTTACTGATGAATTCATAAAACCCATAGTTTGTGTCAATGATAAGTATGAACCTATAGCAAGGATCAAAGACGGTGATGCCGTAATATGTTTTAATTTCAGAACGGATAGATGTAGAGAAATCACTACTGTACTGACTCAAGAAGATAAGTCAGAGTTTGATATGCATACTTTAGATTTACACTACACTACTATGACGATGTACGATAAAAATTTCAAAAACATAAACGTTATATTTGAAAAAGACAACCTCAACAATACACTTGGACAAGTTATTGCCGAAAATGGATTGAAGCAAATACGTATTGCCGAAACAGAAAAATATCCGCATGTTACTTTCTTTTTCTCTGGTGGTAGAGAAGCCGAATTTGAAGGAGAAAAGCGACTGATGG
>CAXFOQ010000062.1:0-6173 GCA_964004705.1 uncultured Flavobacteriales bacterium
CTGAATAAAGGGAGTAATATAAGTAGCGTTAAAAGTCTCATTGTTTAGCAATAAAGCCTCCTCCTAAAACATCATTACCCTCGTAAAAAACGGCAGACTGACCAGGTGCTATACCTTCTACCTTTTTATGAAACAAGACTTTTATTTCCTTGTCCATATTAGTTAGGGTCGATTGTTCCCCTTGATGCTTATAGCGTACTTTGGTTAAACTTTCAAAATTATCAGGAATACTATCGTACTTGATGTAATTCAAACCCTTAACAACCATCTCCTGTTTATTGAGGTCTTCTTTGCTACCCACTACCACTTCGTTGGTTTCTGGCTTTATCTCTATTACATAAGAGGCCTCTAATCCGAAGGAAACCCCCAATTTACGCTGACCAATGGTATAAAAGGGATAACCGTCATGAGTGCCTATGACTTCCCCTTTTGTATTGATGAAGTTACCCCCTTTGACTTGTTCTTCCAATCCTTCGACTTTACGCTTTAGAAAGCCTCTGTAATCGTTGTCTGGAATAAAGCATATTTCGTAACTCTCGGGTTTTGTAGCCAATTCCTCATAGCCCCTGTCAATAGCCATTTGCTTGATATCTTCTTTGTGGTATTGTCCCATAGGGAAAATAGTTCTGCTCAAACATTCTTGTGAAAGCCCCCACAATACGTAAGACTGGTCTTTCCATTCGTCTATACCTTTGGATACAACATAACGTCCATTTTCTTTTCTGACTTGGGCATAATGACCTGTAGCGATGTACTCACAACCCAATTGATCGGCACGTTTTAATAAGGCTTCCCACTTAATGTGGGTATTGCACAAAACACAAGGGTTAGGCGTCCTACCGGCAATGTATTCGTCCACAAAGTTATCAATGATGTAATCGCCAAACTCATTGCGTATATCGAGTATAATATGAGGAAAACCGCAATCTACTGCTAACTGACGGGCATCGTTAATAGAAT
This sequence comes from uncultured Flavobacteriales bacterium, assembly GCA_964004705.1. Taxonomy (GTDB): domain Bacteria; phylum Bacteroidota; class Bacteroidia; order Flavobacteriales; family UBA7312; genus UBA8444. The sequence continues at coordinate 961 of CAXFOQ010000062.1, forward strand.
CCAAACTACAACAGCCCGTTTCTTTATTAGAGCCTCCTGAATTGACATAGTCCCAAGTCTTCATAGTAATACCTACCACCTTATAACCTTGCTCGTGCAACAACAAAGCCGTAACGGTACTATCAATACCACCACTCATCGCCACTAATACTTTTCCTTTCTTATCCATCTTGTCTGCCTTGTGATACACCATTGATGTATTCTATCTGATAATCAAAGGATTTATCGTCTTTGTAATACTTCCAAATGCCATCTTTGATATCGTTTAAGTAATTACCACTGTATTTTTTAACACCTGCCGAATTGTAAAGGGTGTAACTGCCCTCCAATTTGTCAGCTTTATAGTTTGCACTTAGCTTTAATTGTCCGTTTCTATAGTATTGCAAACTCTTGCCATCTTTTTTATCTGCTACATAGGTACTCTTTTCTAATACATTTCCATCAGGATAGTATAAGGTAGTCTGACCTTCTAGCTTACCGTTTTTATAATTTTCCTCTCTGATAAGCTTTTCTCTGTTATCATAGTACTTCCACAATTGTTCTTTCAGCTCATTTTGGTAGAGTCCTACCGCTTGTACTTTACCATTGGCATGATACAAACGTGCCGAAGCCGATTCGCCCTCATTAAAATACTCCAAATTGGCCTTAAGAACAGCTCGTTCTGTGTAGTACAAAAATATACCTGAAGGATTACCATCTACAAAGCTCCCTTCATAGCGCAATTGTCCGTTGTCATGATTTTGTGACCACTTGCCTTGTTTTCTACCTTGCTCATCGGTCACATTTTGTGCCAAAGCTACTGCAGAAATAAACAAACACATTATAATTTTATACATAGTGCAAAACTACTAAGAATATGGGTATTCTAAAACAACTTCGTAAAGATGATAAAATTGTCGGGAAAGATAATAAGACTACTTTTTTTAAGAATTTGTTTTTTCAATTTTTCAAAGTTATTTAATCAAATAGGCTTTTGGAAAAATTAGGCATAAAAAAGGTCTAAATTTAAATTTAGACCTTTGGTGAACTCGGAGGGAGTCGAACCCCCAACCTCTAGAGCCGTAATCTAGTGCACTATCCAGTTATGCTACGAGTCCAAAACGAATGCAAATATAAATAGCTAATTGAATATGAAGACAAAAAAAAGAAATTATTTCTTTTTCTTTAAACTGACCTTATTTTCATCACCTCGCACCAAGCGTTCTATATTTCTCTGATGAGTTGCAATGAGTAGTATTGGCACAAATACAGCAAATATCATCATAGTAGGCACTAGGGTTTCTGAAAGATAATATACTCCAAAGGGGAAGATTAAACCCGCAAAAATAGAACTTAAAGAGACGTATTTTGAAAAGAGTAATGTCAATACAAATACTACGATGGATATGAGTGCTGCTTCTGGAAATACAGCGAGCATAAATCCAAGAAGTGTAGCTACTCCCTTACCCCCTCTAAAACCAACATAAATAGGAAAGACATGCCCCAAAACTGCAGCTATACCAAAAGTAAGTTGTAAGTTGATATATATCTCGGTAGATGGCACATAAGAAGTGTACCAAACTAAATTAACTGCTATATAACCCTTTAAAACATCAAGGAGTAAAACAGGTATTCCAGCAGTTTTTCCAAGTACCCTAAAGGTATTGGTTGCTCCAGCATTACCGCTGCCGTATTCCCTGACATCAATACCTTTAAATAGCTTACCTGCAATAATACTAAAAGGTACCGAACCTATTAGATAGGAAAGAATTAGAAAAACAATATTTGAGCCTGTAAGCATGAACGCTAAAAATACAAAGTTTGAATATTACCTAAAGAATCGTTTTTTGAAGTTATCAACATCCGTTTCTGAAGACAAATCGTATTGGTATTGAGCTTGTCCCTTTGAAGCTGGCAGCTTCTTTTTTTGGGATTTCACTTCCAAAATACCTATATTATAATCATCTATAGAAGAACGACTAAGTAACACCTCATTAGAGTAGGTAAAGAAATACCACTCGCCAATATCTGTTTCTAAATAGACATTAAATATGTCACCAGAATAATCTTTATTTAGTTCCAATCGTCCTTTGTATAGCTTATTGATTTGGAAATCATTAATATTACCCAAGCCTAACATCTTTTTAGATATAATGCTTGAATTTTCTTGATCCCATTCTAAGTTAACATCGTAGAAATAAAGGGTTTTCTTTAGTTTAGATGGTAGCTTTTCAAATTGTCCATACATCTCATATTCAAAAGATAAATCCTCATTTTGTAAAATTCTGTTAAAATTAGGAATGTAAAAACTTTCTTTCATCTCTAACTCATCAGACATAGGGTCGTTAAACAAGTCTTGCCCCATAAATTCCATAGCATTTTTACTCATATAAAAATCTAAGGATAACATACACTTAGTTTTGAAGGTATTTTCTACAGCATTATAGTTGAAATTACCAATAGTAGAAAGCTCTACTCGCCCTAAATCAAGACCTAAATTGAACTCACCTTCTCCTTTCATTATACAGCCTTCATTAGTCATCGTAAATTTACTCGCTAATGAATCATTTTTATTTTCTACTATAAACATAGAGCGTCCAGGGTTATATGATAAATAACCATTGATAGGTATCACAACTAGATCTGTTTCTTGCTCTAGTGAAGAAAGGAAAGCTGGATAAATTCTATCTTCTGACATGATAGGACCTACATATAAGTTATTGCCATTCTCATCAAGTACTTCACCACCTATTGGCAACTGTATATCCTCTACCCCAACGTAATCGCTGAATTTAACCCAACCGTCTTTAACTAAGTAACATTCGTGTTGCACTTGAAAAGCACCGTCATAATAAAATTCCTTCATAGAACCTTCCATCTTAACCGACCCTTTATATGAGAACTGAGGGTTAAACTTAAATCCTCTATCTGAACTAATAGTTCCAATACCTACCGATTGGTAAACACTATCGACATATAAATAATCAAAGCGAATCAATTGTTCATCAACACCTCTACCCTTGTAATTTGCGGAGGCACGACCAGCATAGCTATTACCACCAAATATCTTTATATCAGCATCAAATAATTCGTGATAGCGTTTATCTCTATTAACCAAGATAGAAGCACCTTTAAAACTTCTCATAATTGCTCCTGTCTCGACCGTAACAGAACCATCAGAGGGATAAATAGCTGCATCGGCAACTAGTATCTCATCTACTTCTTCAGCTTCTATAATGTAATCCTTTAAGCTGTATGAAGCCTTTCTAGAAACAAAAGACAAGGAATCTTGCTCGGGGTGAGTAGAAACAAATCTAGAACCTTTTCCTCCCTCAGACACACCTAATTCAACCAAACTTCTATCCATAAACCATTTTAGCTCATCAATAAAACAGATGTATTGGTTTTCAGGAAATGCTACAAAAGAATTGTTACCGTTAGATTGGAATGTACCTGTTCTTTCTAATAAATTAATCTCCGTACGCAAGTTTACAGACTCAAAGGCAATAGCTTTGAAATCATCAGAAAGGTGCAAGATAAAATCGGCTGTATCAGCATTAAATTCATTATGATTAAAATAGTATAAATCAGAACTTAACTCAGAGTCTTCTAAATAGACATTACCTGCTCCAGTAAGTCCAGTAGGACGAAGATAAAAACGACCATCAAGTGTTGCTTTAGCAGAATACAATACCAAATCATCGGTCTTTTTTTCCACCATAAGAACTTCGTCATAAGGTCGCCAATGCTCATATATAGTTTTACCACTAGCCTGAGGGAACTCAGAAATATTAGCTGTTCTTTCTAGATCAAATTTATTAGCATGGGTATTCATAGAGTCGGGGAAGAATATATAATCGTTAGACTGTGTAGTCGAAGATAAATAGTCAAACCCTCCTTTACCTCTTAAGCCAGATTTGTCTAATGATAATCTATTGTTAGCATGGAATTGGCCTTTATCGCCATACAAAGGATAGCCCGTTTCTGGAATATCAATCTTGAATCCTAAAGCATTATCTTCCTGTACTCTCAATTCTTCTCTAAAGCTTGGGAAAATATTGGCCGAATTCAACTCACCAGGGAAACTAAGTGAGGAACGATTGTATGAATCTAAAGAATCTATTTCGAAAGGATCTAAATCGAAGTAAAAACGCTCTCTATCATACACTCCAGAAAATATTTCTTCTTGGTCGTAAAATACCTTAGAACGATCATAACTTCTGATGATTGGATATTGGGGATAATCTTCTTTCCATATACCCGATTTATTGATAGTTGTATCGACCAACAATTCGCCATTGGCAATAGTAATTTCATTCTCTAAAGGCTCTAATACTAACTCCCCTTTTTCATTGTATTTCTGCTGATTATTAGGAATCCAAACCTCAGTTGAGGCGTCTTTAAAGTAGAGTCTAAAATCTTCGTAGTTAAAACTTATATCTTCTGATTTTATTCTAAAACGACCTCCAGCTCCTGCTATTAATCGTCCACCCATAGTGAAATTACGCCCTTCTTTAACTACAATTTGCTGCTTAGTAGGTAGAGCTATGACATCTCTTACTTCACTTAACTGAACCCGCTTAACGTTAAAAACTTTTAAGTCCATAGTTTTTAAGTCCAAAATAGCATTGGCATTTTGCGTCCTGTATTCTTTGGCATTGCCCGGTCTTCTACTAATCTTAAGAGATCTTTTGTCCAAATGTTTCTCAGTAATTCCAATATGGTAATTCTCAGATTTCCTTCATTTTGTCCAATAGGTGGCAACGCGAAACTGCGAGGAGGCCGGGCCCGAGTCCTTCAGATAGGCTCTGGCTTGGTCAGCGAGTGCCCTCTCGCCAGCAAAAAAGACGAACAGATCTTCCTGACTCAATTCGAGGTTCTTCAGATCTTTCAATAGCGTGATTTCATGACGCATTTCACCCCAGCTAAGAGAGACATCTGCGCTTGAATATATTTCCTGCGCGTCTGCAGGATCCCTTATCGCAATCGTTGCCGCAGCTTTTGTGGTCGAAGGGGTTGCATCGAGGATACGCAAAATTGCTGGCATTGCAGTTTCGTCCCCAAAAAGCCCTAATCGCGAAGCGATTGGCATTTTCGAACCGCTCGGTCCGTTCAGTCCCACGATCGTACCTGGAAGAACGTTTCGGCACCAATGTGTTGTCCGACCGCCCTCATGGAGGGCTATATCGACATCAACCCAGTCGTGGGTGTCAGCAATTCTCCGGACAGTAAAG
>CAXFOQ010000063.1:0-5902 GCA_964004705.1 uncultured Flavobacteriales bacterium
CGATTCCAATGAGTTGTAAGATACAAGTTAAAGCAGAAACTAAAAGCATCATATGTGTACTTCTTTTATTAGCCTCGTTCCAAGTATCTTGGTTTTTCATAGATAAAGTAGTTCTGTGACCATAAATATGATTAATTTTCTTAGGTGGAAAATAGAAGAAAATTAGGCTTATCACTAGCATTAACGGTCCAATTAAAAAGTGTAAAAAAACAAGTGAACCCTCCATATTATAAATCCCTCAGCTTAATTTGAGTTAAGACTTTCTTAGTGTAAAGGGGGAAGTCGGCTTGTTGTATCCAAGAAAAATAGCCAGGGTTGGTTTGTAAAACACTAGAAACGGTTTGTCCTTTATATTTACCAAATGAAAAACATTCTTCGCTGTCATCATTAAATACGATGAAACCAGCCATATCGGCAAAAGGCTTGCCTTTTTGTGAAAATTCGGACAAGTAATCAATATCGTTTTCTAATTCTTGATATCTTTCTAGTTGAGCGGTTAAAATTTCGTAAGTAGCCTGTGTGTCGGCTTCTGCACTATGAGCATTTTCTAAGTCTTTAGCACAATAGAATTTATAGGCAGCCGATAGGGTGCGTTGTTCCATTTTATGGAAAATGTTTTGAACATCTACTGCTTTACGTTTTTTCATATCAAAATCAACATCTGCTCTCAAAAATTCTTCTGCTAGTAGTGGTATATCAAAACGGTTAGAATTGTATCCTGCTAAATCGCAGCCCTCCATCATATTTTTAATGTTGTGTGCTAATTCTTTGAAAGTAGGTTCATTAGCTACTTTAGCATCATCAATCCCATGTACTGCAGTAGTTTCTGCTGGTATGGGTATAGTAGGATTCACTAGCCAAGTTTTACTTTCTTTGTTACCGTTAGGATATACTTTGAATAGAGATATTTCTACAATTCTGTCTTTGGCTACGGATACGCCTGTTGTCTCCAAATCAAAAAATACAATAGGCTTTTTTAGTGATAATTCCATTTATTTTATATACTTCTATTACCGTCAAATTGCTCAAGGTAATCAGCTACTTTGCGTAAGAAACTTCCTCCTAAAGCACCATCAACAACTCGGTGGTCGTAAGATAGGGATAGGAACATCATGTGTCTAATACCAATCAAATCGCCATGTAGTGTTTCTATAACAGCAGGTTTTTTCTTGATAGCACCAACTGCCATAATGGCTACTTGAGGCTGATTGATAATCGGTGTTCCCATAACATTACCAAAAGAACCTACATTAGTTAGAGTAAAGGTGCCACTTTGAATTTCGTCTGGCTTGAGCTGATTGTTACGTGCTCTGTTGGCCAAATCATTGACGGTTTTAGTAATGCCCATTAAATTCATTTGATCTACACCTTTAACTACGGGAACAATAAGGTTGCCTGATGGTAGTGCGGCTGCCATACCTATATTAATGTCTTTATGAATAACAATATTAGTACCATCTACCGATACGTTTATCATGGGGAAATCTTTGATGGCTTTGGCTACTGCCTCGATAAAAATAGGCGTAAAAGTGATGTTCTGTCCTTCTCGTTTTTTAAAGTCATCTTTTATTCTATTTCTCCAATTCACTAGTGTTGTTACATCGACTTCTACAAAAGAAGTGACGTGAGGAGATGTTTGTTTAGACATGACCATATGGTCGGCAATGAGTTTTCTCATTCTGTCCATTTCAATAATTTCTTTATCACCACTCATACTTACAGATGGAGTGGGACTGCTAACTGTTTTTGGTGCTGGTGTAGGACTAGCTGAATGATTTGAACTTGTTGTAGCTTGTGTTTTATTGTTTAGGTGATTGAGTAGGTCGGTTTTAGTTACTCTACCGTCTTTACCACTTCCTTTTATGCTATCCAATTCATCTATGCTTAGTCCTTCTTCACTAGCTATAGACCGAACAAGAGGAGAATAAAAGCGTTCTCCATTATTTTCTATTTTTTGAACACTTTCTTTGACTTGAGCTATTTCTTCTTCAATTTTTTCCGCAACGACTTGGGCTTGGGGGGGAGCTACTTTTTTTTCTTTTTTAGTTTTTGGGCTTGGCGATTGGCTTTCTTCGGCAGAAGTTTCTATAATGGCAAATGCTTCTCCTACTTTTACAACCGCATCTATATCAAAAAGCTTTTCAACTAGCACGCCATCTATAGAAGATGGTACTTCTGAATCCACTTTATCTGTTGCAATCTCTATTACGGTTTCATCCATTTCTACGGAGTCGCCCACTTCCTTATGCCAGTTGATGATTGTAGCCTCAGCTACACTTTCACCCATTTTTGGCATTATTAACTCGATTTTAGCCATCTAAAAGTGTGTTAGTTTGTGTGGCTAAATTAGTAAAATATATTACTCAGTCTATGGCTTTTTTTTAACAAATAATCGTCTAAAAAGTTGATATGTTGAATGTAAAATCATCAAGAGTTGAATTCCCAAATGATAAAGGGGGTATGTTTTAGGGTAATATTTTTTTGAAAAAATCTTCATAGCACCATAAAAACGTTCAATGTATTTGAAACTGTATTTGTCGGTACTTTCACCTTTAAAATGTAAGATTGCCACTTTTCCTAAATAGTAATTGTGATATCCAGCTTGACGGATACGGTATGAAAAGTCGATATCCTCGCCATACATAAAATAGTCTTCATCTAATCCTCCAACTTCATCGATTATACTTTTTTTAAACCAAATAAAAGCACCTGACAAGACATCTATTTGGTGGTTTTCATCTTTACTCAAATGACCTAAGTAATAACCGTTGAATAGAGCATAATTAGGAAATAGTTTACTGAGAAAACTCAGTCTACATAAAGACACCCAGGGTGTTGGAAAGCCTCGTTTTGATTCTTTTAAAAATTGATTGTTACCATCTAGCATTTTTACGCCAATACCTCCGCAGTTATTGGTTTGTGTAATGAAGTTTAAACAATCCTCAAAAGTATTTTCATAAACTAGGGTATCAGGGTTGAGAAGCAAAATATACTTTCCTTGTGCTTGTGCTATACCTTTGTTGTTGGCCTTTGAAAAACCAAGGTTTTGAGTGTTAGTAATGAGTTTAAGCTCTTTAAATTCTGCTTTAAGCATTTCTACAGAACCGTCGCTAGAGGCGTTGTCAACCACAATGATTTCGGTATCTATGCTATGCGCAGCCTTCTGCACACTCAAAAGACAATTTCTCAGAATATTTTTGACATTATAATTAACAATGATAACCGTCAGTTGCATATTAGCAAAGATAGAATTTAAGTTGAATTGATTAGGTTTATCTTTGTCAATAACTCTCTATCAATATCATTATTATTTAGATGGTTTCTTATATTTTTGTGGTATGAACTTTTCCTCAAAACTGATAAAAGATGCCGTTGAACAGTTTGCTAAATTGCCAGGTATAGGTCGTAAATCGGCTATGCGTTTGGCTTTGCATCTGTTAAAAATGGATAAAGATGAAGTACGCAGCTTTGGCGAAGCCTTTATTGATTTGAGGGATAAGATTAACTACTGTCAAGAATGCCACAACATTTCAGATATGGATATTTGTGAATTGTGCTCTAACCCCAACAGAGAATCCTCAACACTTTGTATTGTTGAAGACATAAGAGATGTTATAGCTATAGAAAATACCAATCAGTTTAAGGGCAAATACCACGTCTTAGGTGGTATCATTTCTCCTATGGACGGGGTGGGTCCAGCTGAACTTAACATAGAAAGTCTGGTTACAAAAGTTGCTAAAGGAAATATCAAAGAAATCATAATGGCATTGAGTACGACTATGGAAGGGGATACTACCAACTTTTACATCTTTAAACGATTGAAAGAATTTGATATTAAAATGAGTGTTATTGCTCGTGGTATCTCGGTAGGTGATGAGCTTGAATATGCAGATGAAGTTACTTTAGGTCGTTCCATAGTAAATAGAACACCTTATGAAAATTATTTAGCTTAGCATAATGTCGCCAACCCTCATACTCTCCATCATTGCCGTTTATTTTCTTATTCTTATTCTCATTTCCTATTTTACTGGCAAAAGTGATAGTAACGATACCTTTTTCTTAGGTAACAAACAGTCGCCTTGGTACATCGTTTCTTTTGGTATGATAGGAGCAACACTTTCTGGAGTAACTTTCATTTCAGTCCCCGGATGGGTAGCTAATAATCAGTTCAGTTATATGCAGATGGTGTTTGGTATGACAGCTGGATACCTTGTCATTGCTAACGTTTTAATGCCAATTTATTATCGCATGAATTTAACGTCTATTTATGCCTATTTGGGAGATAGGTTTGGCGAGTCCACGCATCAAACGGGTGCTTTTTTCTTCTTACTATCAAGAACAATAGGTGCGTCTTTTAGATTATATCTAGTAGCCAATGTAATGCAGATTGCCATTTTTGACGCTTGGAATGTTCCTTTTTGGTTTACAGTATCCCTCACCATTTTACTCATTTGGATTTACACTTTTAGAAGTGGTATCAAAACTATTATATGGACAGATACCTTACAAACCTTATTTATGCTTTTGGCAGTGGGAGTGAGTATATGGCTCATTTCGGATAAAATGGGTTTAGGTTTGGTGGAATTGAGTCATACTATCAGAGAAAGTCAGTATTCTCAGGTATTCTTTTGGGAAGGCAAACAACACTTTTTGAAACAATTCATTTCGGGTGCTTTCTTAGCCATAGTGATGACAGGATTAGATCAAGACATGATGCAAAAGAACCTTTCTTGTAGAAGTCTGTCAGATGCAAAAAAGAATATGTATTCCTTCAGTGTGGTGCTTATTCTAGTCAATATCTTTTTTTTAGCTTTAGGGGCTATGTTATACCTCTATGCAGAGCAAATAGGCATGGATATTACTAAAGGCGATGATTTGTTTCCCCTAGTGGCTTTAAAAGCCGATTTGGGTTTGGGTGTAGGTATCTTCTTTATTTTGGGTTTGATAGCGGCAGCCTATTCTAGTGCTGATTCGGCGCTTACATCACTAACAACTTCTTTCTGTGTAGATTTTCTAAATATAGAACAGAAACAAAAACAAAAACAAATACAAACCAGAAAATGGGTGCATGTGGGTTTTTCGTTGGTTTTAGTCTTGGCTATTCTTATTTTTAAAGCTATCAATGACGATAGCGTTATTTCGGCACTCTTTAAGGTAGCGGGTTATACTTATGGCCCTTTGTTGGGATTGTTTGCTTTCGGAATTTTTACAACTTGGAATATTAAAGATAGGGCAGTACCCATTGTAGCAGTTTTATCTCCTATAATAGCCTATATTTTACAACTCTATATTCCTTTCGGTTTCGAATTACTCATAGTCAATGGGGGAATTACCTTTTTAGGATTGAGTTTATTAATTATAAGATCTTAAAAATGTATGCCGTTAGTAACCTCTAATGAAGCAGTTGCTCATTTTTTTTATATTTAGTGTATAGCCTGTATACAATTGCAAGGCCGGTTATTATCATAGTTAAGGAAATAATTTCTGCCTGAGTAATCTCTTGTCCAAATAAGATGTATTTGGTGTTTACTCTTATTTTTTCAATAAAGAAACGTTCAAGTCCATTTACAATCATATATATTCCAAAAAGCATTCCTGTAATATTAATTTTTTTTCTTAAGTACCATAATAATGCAAATAGACCTAAGGCCATAATTATTTCATAGATTGGAGTTGGAAAAACCGGATAAAGTAATTCGTTACAATATTGTCCTATACATCCCTCAATTGGTACACCTGCGTTTATAACATTATTTGGGTATTTATAAGCCCAGGCCCAATCAGGTATAAAACTTAGCCATTCTGGTTTTGGCGCTAAATTTGTTATTCCCCAATCGCCATCACCAGAAAAGTGACAACCCATGCGGCCAATTCCATAGGCCAACATTAATCCAGGAGCAGC
>CAXFOQ010000064.1:0-5896 GCA_964004705.1 uncultured Flavobacteriales bacterium
TTTTTGATTTGACAAGAATCTACTTTTTCAATATCATTAAGCGTTAATTTTTCTAAATATATCCATTGACCATCTTCAGCATCAGTAATAGTACCACTTATATTTCCTTCATCTATTGAGCAAGCTCCTAAGAATAAAATGCTGATAAAAAATAAAATATTTTTGAACATAGTTTATTTTTCTAATGCTTCTCTTACTAATTGGTTAGCTATTTTGGGATCTGCTTTTCCCCCAGACAGTTTCATTACTTCGCCCATAAATAAGCCTATAAGTCCTTTTTTACCTGCTTTATATTCTAAGACTTTTTCTGGATATTTTGCAATTGCTTCTTCCACAAATGACTGCAGAGCATCGGTATTACTCTCTTGTATCCAATTGTTTTTCTTAGCAATTTCTTCAGCAGAAATATCATTACCTATAAGTTCGCCAAAAATCTTTTGTGTTGCTACTGAGTTACTAACCTTTCCATCATCTACTAATTGTATAAGTTGTGCTAAGCGTTTAGTAGATATACTAAATTGACTCATTTCAATAGCATTTTCATTGAGGTAAGATTTTACACTTCCATTAACAAAATTGGCGGCAGCTTTATAGTTTTTGGTGTGCTGACACAGTTCGTTGAAGTATAAAGCAATGTCTTTTTCTTCAATGATGACATTGGTATCGTATTCAGAAAGGCCATATTCAGTAGTGAATTTTCTAAATAACTCTTTAGGAAGTGGTGGAAGTGATTTTTTGATTGTCTCAATATCCTCTTCTGTTACCAGTACAGGTTGTAAGTCTGGTTCAGGAAAATACCTGTAGTCGTTAGCATCTTCTTTACTTCGCATCAGAGATGTAGTTCCTGTATTGGCGTTAAAACTTCGCGTTTGTTGTTCAACTACACCACCATTTTCAAGGATTTCAATTTGACGATCCATTTCGTGTTCTATGGCTCTTTTTACGTTTCTTAAAGAGTTCATATTCTTAACCTCGGCTCTATTTCCAAAGGTTTTACTGCCCTTGAGCATAACAGAAATGTTGGCATCACACCTTAAACTACCTTCTTCGAGGTTGCCATCACAAATATCTAGATAGCGAACTAATTTCCTTACTTCCGCTAGATATTGGTAGGCTTCATCAGATGAACGTATATCGGGTTCAGATACAATCTCTATTAGAGCTACACCAGCTCTATTCAAATCGACTAGAGAATTGAAGGGGTCTAGGTCGTGAATACTTTTACCGGCATCTTCCTCCATATGTATTCTAGTAATATTAATGGCCTTAGTATCTCCGTTGGCATCTTTAACGTTTATAACACCACCATTACATATAGGTGTTGTGTCTTGAGTAATTTGATACCCTTTAGGTAAATCGGGATAAAAGTAGTTTTTACGAGAATACTCATTACGTTCTCTTATGTTTGAGCCACAAGCAATACCCATTTTCACAGCGTATTCAATGACTTTGCTATTACTTTTTGGTAGAGTGCCAGGGTGACCTAATGTGATTGGACTAGTCTGTGTATTTGGACTAGCACCGTATTCTGTAGAATCGTTACAGTAGGCTTTTGTTTTGGTCGAAAGTTGAGCGTGGACTTCTAATCCTACAACTAATTCGTATTTATCTCTAAGGCTACCCATTGCTTAATTTTGTGTAAATATAATTAAAGTATCTCTTCTAATGTTTCTGCAATTGCTACTATAGTACTATCAAGCAATTCTTTGGTGTGAGTAGTTGATAAAAACAAACTTTCAAAAGCAGATGGAGCAAAGTAAACACCTCTTTTTAATACACCATGAAAAAGGCTTTTAAATAAATCTGCATTAGCATTACAAGCGTCATCAAAATTATTGACTTCATCTATATCAAAATGAAAACTTATCATAGAACCGACTCTATTAATGGTGTATCTGAGGTTTTTATTATCGAACACACGTCTAAGTTCTTTTTCAAAATAGGCTGTGTTTTCTTCAAGTTGAGAATAAATACTTGGATTTTCGTTAAGTTCTTTTAATAATGTATAGCCACAGCCCATAGCTATAGGGTTTCCGCTTAGTGTTCCTGCTTGATATACTGGACCAACAGGAGCAACCATATCCATAATTTCTTTTTTACCACCAAATGCACCAACAGGTAATCCTCCTCCAATAATTTTACCAAGAGTTACCATATCAGGAGTAACACCATAGTATTCACTAGCACCCCCTTTTGATAGTCTAAAGCCTGTCATCACTTCATCAAAAATCAAAACAATATCGTGTTCATTGCATAGGCTTCTTAGTCCTTCTAAAAATCCTTTTTTAGGGGGGATACAACCCATATTTCCAGCAACTGGTTCAAGAATGATAGCGGCAATTTGATTGGGGTTATCTTCGATAATCTTTTTTACTGCTGATAAGTCATTGTAAGGAGCTAACAAAGTGTCTTGAGCAGTTCCTTTAGTTACTCCGGGACTATTAGGGACTCCTAGAGTAATTGCACCACTTCCTGCTTTAATTAGAAAGGCATCAGCATGGCCATGATAATTACCTTCAAATTTGATAAATTTTTCTTTGTTGGTATAGCCTCGTGCTACACGTATTGCACTCATACAAGCTTCTGTGCCAGAATTGGTCATTCTCACCTTTTCTACTGCGGGTACCATTTCGCAAATTAACTCGGCTATGTCGGCTTCTAATTCGGTTGGTGCACCAAAAGAAGTGGTATTCTCAGTTGCTTTTTTTAGTGTTTCTACAATTGGATCATGACAATGCCCTAAAATCATAGGTCCCCAAGATCCGATGTAATCAATGTAATTTTTATCATCTACATCAGTAAGAATAGAACCTTTGGCAGATTTAAAAAATAATGGTGTGCCACCAACAGAGCGGAAAGCTCTTACAGGAGAATTTACACCGCCAGGTATAAATAATTGAGCTCTTTCAAAGAGTAATTCACTGTTATTCATTGTTCAATAGTTTAGAAGCTTCTTTAGCGAAGTAGGTTGCAATGAGTTTTGCTCCTGCTCTTTTAAAACCAATTAATGATTCCATCATGGTATTATTGTGGTCTAGCCACCCTTTTTCACTAGCTGCTTTAATCATGGCATATTCTCCAGATACTTGATATACACTAACAGGCACATCAAATTGTTTGCTGATTTGTTTTACCATATCTAGATAGGGCATTCCCGGTTTTACCATTACAATATCTGCACCTTCATCAATATCGTTATCTACTTCTGCCATAGCTTCAGATGAATTAGCTGGATTCATTTGATAGGTTTTTTTATCGCCAAAGCCTGGAGCAGAGTCTAAGGCATCTCTGAAAGGGCCATAAAATGAAGAAGCGTATTTTACACTGTACGACATAATGCCAACATCGGTATAACCTTCGTCTTCTAACTTTTCTCTAATAGCTCCTATTCGTCCGTCCATCATATCAGATGGAGCAACCATATCAACTCCCGCTTGTGCGTGTGAAAGGGCCATTTCTGCTAACGCTTCAATAGTTTCATCGTTCAGTATTTCTTGACCATCAACGATGCCATCGTGACCGTGAATAGAGTAGGGGTCGAGCGCAATATCGCTCATGAGATACATATTGGGAACTTCGGCTTTCAATTTTTTTATGGCTCTTTGCATAAGTCCATTTGGATTAATAGCTTCTTTACCCTCATTATCTTTGAGAGAATCGTCAACTTTAGCAAAAAGTAGTGCTGAGCGTATGCCTAAATCATAGCACTCTTTAACTTCTGCGACTAGCAAGTCTAGTGTGTAACGAAAATAACCAGGCATAGAGGCTATTTCTTCTTTTTTATTTTCTCCTTCCATAAAGAATAAAGGAACAATAAAGTCACTAGGGTGTAATCTATTTTCTTGTACCATTGCTCTTATGGCACTATTCTTTCTCAATCTTCTATTTCTATTTTCTGGAAACATAATATCTGATTTAAGCCCAATCTACTGGGTTTTTTAATACTTCAATGAGTTGTTCTTCAGCACTTCCCGATTTAGGTTTATGGTTATATTCCCACCTCACGGTAGATGGTAGGCTCATGAGAATGGATTCTGTCCTTCCTTTTGTTTTAATCCCGAAGTGTGTTCCTCTATCGTGCAATAGGTTAAACTCTACATAACGCCCTCTGCGTATTTCTTGCCAAACTTTTTCTTCTGGAGTGTAGCTTTCATTCTTGTGCTTTTCTACTATTGGTAGGTAAGCCTCTAAAAAGGCGTTGCCTGAATCTATGCTGAAATTCATAATTTCTTGCATGCTTTTGTGGTCATTTTCTTTCTGATAATCGAAGAAAATTCCTCCTATGCCTCGACACTCATCACGGTGTGAGTTGTAAAAATAAGCATCACACTCTTTCTTAAAGTTAGGATAGTATGATGGGTCGTGCTTATCACAAACGCTTTTGTTGACTTGATGGAAATGTTTAGCATCTTCTTCATCAAGATAGTAGGGGGTAAGGTCTGTGCCACCACCAAACCATGCAGTTTTAATGTTACCAGCCTTATCGTACATCTCAAAATAACGCCAATTGGCATGTACAGTTGGTACTTTTGGGCTTTTAGGATGAATAACTAGAGATAATCCACAGGCATAAAATGTAGCCTCATCAACTTTAAATTTTTCTTTAAATAATTCTGGTAAGTCGCCATGAACAACGGATACGTTTACTCCACCTTTTTCTATGACCTTTCCATTATTGAGGATTCGTGTTTTACCACCGCCACCACCATCTCTTTGCCATTGGTCTTCAACGAATTGACCTTCAGTATCAGCATGTTCTAAGCCTTTGCAAATTCGATTTTGCAAGTCAAAAATATGTGCTTCAAAAATTGCTTTGATGGACATTATGCAGAGTAGTTTTTTATAGCATTAATAAATACTTTAGCATTTTCAACTGGAACTGTAGGCAGTATTCCATGCCCTAAATTAGCGATGTATTTATCTTTTCCAAAGCCATCAACCATTTCTTTAGCAAGTCGTTCTATTTCACTATGTGGAGCGAATAACCAGGCAGGGTCAAAATTACCTTGAAGGGTAATGTTAGGACCAGCTAATTTTCTAGCCTCTTGTGGTGTAAGCGCCCAATCCACACCAATGGCATTGGTATCTAAATTGACTAAGTCTTTTATTGCATACCACGCACCTTTAGCAAATACGATGGTTGGTGCACCACTAATGTTGTCAACGATTTGCTTTATGTAAGGTAATGCAAACTCTTGAAAATCTTTGGGTGAAAGCAGACCAGCCCATGAATCAAACAATTGAACGGCTTGAGCACCGGCTTCAATTTGTGCGTTGAGGTAAGCTATGGTAGTATCGGTAATTTTTTGAAGTAGAAGATGTGCAGCATCTCTTTCTGAGTGACAAAATGCTTTGGCCTGAGAAAAATCTTTTGAACCTTGCCCTTGAACCATATAACATAGTATTGTAAATGGCGCACCAGCAAAGCCTATCAACGGAACTTTTCCATTTAAATCTTGGCGTGTTAATGTAACGGCGTCCATCACATAACCTAATTTTTCGTACACATCAGGTACTTGTATTGCTTCAGCATCTTTTAGATTATTTACCGTTTGAGGAAGATATGGACCTTTACCTGCTATCATTTGCACTTCATAACCTAGAGCTTGAGGAACAACCAAGATGTCAGAAAATAATATAGCTGCATCTGTACCGACTTGATCAATTGGCATAATCGTAATCTCTGAAACTAACTCTGGTGTTTCGCAACGTTCGAAGAAAGAATACTTTTCTCTCAAAACGCGATAGTCGGGTAGGAATCGTCCAGCTTGACGCATCATCCACACAGGGGGTCTCTCTACCTTTTCGCCATTTAGTGCTCTTAGCAATAAATCATTCTTTAGTTCTGGAAAATCGTGTTTCATTGATTAAAATAGTGTTTAGCAATATCTACTAG
>CAXFOQ010000065.1:0-5697 GCA_964004705.1 uncultured Flavobacteriales bacterium
AAATTTCGGTTGCATATAAAGGGCAATTAGAGATTAGCCTATCTGCTGATCAACTCAAAGAATTCTTACAAAAGGAATTGCACCAATAATTAGCTTTTCAATCTAGGGTCAAGTGCATCTCTTAGCCCCTCACCTATCAAATTATAAATGGTAATAGTTATGAATATTGCAAATCCTGGGAACATAACTAACCACCACGCCTCAAACTCTTGACGCCCTAAATTAAGTAAAGACCCCCACGTCACTACATCATCTGGAACACCAATTCCAAGAAAAGATAAAGAACTTTCTATAAGGATTGCTGATGCTACACCAAAGGCAATTGACACAAATACCGGTGCTAATGCATTAGGAAGTGCATGTTTAGCAATAGCTCTAAAATTAGAGTATCCTAAAGATTTAGCCGCTTGAACGTATTCTAACTCTCTGATACGTAAAAACTCAGCACGAGTAAAGCGTGCAATACCAGTCCATGAAGTAAGACCAATAATTACCATAACTAACCATATACTTCTTACAAAAATAGCCGATATCGTAATGATTAGAATTAGTCTTGGAATTGAGTTTAAAATCTCAATACCTCTCGAGACAAAAGTATCAATTGGCACACTAACCTCTTTAGCTAAAAAGCCAAATTTAAATATTCTAGATAAAAGACGCATTCCTACTATCATAACAACAATTAAAATTAAAGAGATAAACAGTTCCCAAATTCCATTACCTGTTGTAAAAGCATTTGCTAAAGTATATTTTCTAACACCAAAACCATAAAAGAATGCCAAGAACACTCCTAATAATGTAAAGTAGTACTTAGAGCGAGGCATTAATAAATTTCTATCGCCAAAGAAACCAGCCAATGCTCCTAAAAAGACCCCAATAATACTCGCTATACCCATTGCTAATACTCCTACTAAAAGTGATATTCGAGTACCATGAATTAGTCCTGATGCTAAATCACGCCCAATGTTATCAGTTCCCATAAAATGCCTTAAGCGATTAGGAATAGCTACAATTTCATTATCACTATTCTTGTAACGTTGTTCGTCAAAAGGGGAAACGTACTCTCGGTTATATCTATCGCCTTTATCAGGAGAATAAGGTATAGGTGCCCACATTACCTTTTCAAGATCTAACTTCCTCCAATCGGTAATATCAAACTGTAGGATTTCAGTGACACCTGTTTTATGATTGACAACAGAATCTATCTTAGATGGATTAACTAATGTAGAAAATGCAGGGTAAAATGTTTCTCCTTTGTATTTACAATATAAAGGCTGATCGTTAGCTATTACAGGTGCAAATAAGGCTATAAAAACTAATGCAATCAAAATGTATAGGGATATCAAGGCAGGTTTGTTTTTCTTAAACTGCTGCCAAGCGTATTTTTTAAATGAAAAATCTCTCTGTTCCATAGTTTTATTTGTAAGAAATTCTAGGGTCTACAACTGCATAAAGGATATCAGCTACTAAATAACCGATCATAGTTAAAAAACCAATAATAGTAAATACGGCAACTATCATAGGATAGTCTGAATTGAGAATTGAACTGTATATCTCAAATCCCATACCTGGGATAGTGAAAATGGTTTCAATGATTACCGAACCACCGATAGCTAGTGGAAAAATATTTGCAAAAACAGTAATTATTGGTAATAAGGAGTTTCTTAAAGCGTGTTTCATTACTACTTTACCCTCACCAAGTCCTTTAGCTCGAGCTGTTCGGATATAATCTTGTCCAAATACATCTATTACACCAACACGCATAATTCTACTTAAAAATGCAAAAGAACTATAAGTATAAGTAATCAATGGTAGAATAAAATAAGGTGCCCTGTGTGCTGCTTTTTCAAAGAAAGACCAACTAGAGTCGTATAAAGTAGGGTCTTGTATTCCCGAAACAGGGAACCACCTTAATGTATCTGGATTGGCAAAGGTGTACAATAGCAATACACCAATAAAAAAGCTAGGCATAGAATACAATACAAACACCAAAATAGAAGTAATCCTATCGAATTTAGTATCCTTTTTGTAAGCTGAATATATTCCTAGTGGAATACTTACTATATAAGCAAATAGAACCGATAATAGTGAAAAGGAAAAAGAAATCCATACCTTGCTCCATATTTTAGTATTGATAGGCTGACTATCAATGTAAGAAAAACCAAAGTCTCCCCTTACTACTCCTTTACGTTGTTCACCATCACCAAACAACCAAAAATGATATTGATTTTTTGAACCATACCATATGATTTTAGGAATATAGCTTTTCCATGAAGATTGCTTAGTGAGCATATCATTATATAGCAACTTGGATTGTTCAAACTCCTTTTTTACTGGAGATAAAAAGGCATAATTACTATACAGAGTATCTAAAGAATTAAATTTTGATACTATCACATTAGGATTGGCTGTTTCTAACATTGAATTGATTTCAAAATTAGATTCAGTAATAACATCATTGATTTCATTTTTAGAATAATTAGGTCGCCCATCAGTATCTTTATTCATTTCAAAAATGTCGTCTAGAATAAGATAACTATGGCTAAGCTGGGTTACATTAAGCTGATGAAAATAACTAGAAACATCTTCCCAATTGCCATAATAATGAGATAACTCTGCTAGACATGCTGAGTGATCTTTATCTGCAACTCTGTATAGTGTATCACAATCACTTATTGAGCCAAAACTGAAATAGAAAACTGGTAAATCAAGACCTAATTTTTTTCGTAATTCTTGCTTAGTTTTTTTAGTCGCATTAGATTGCTGATTAGCTGCCCCTTCCTTGTCGGCAGAGCTAGATAATTTTTCTACAGGATCGGCTGGTGCACTTATACTAATAATGAAAGCTAATAATGAAATGGCTAACAATGTCGGTATAAAAATGAGTATCCTTTTCGCTATGTATTTTAACATATCATTAAATTTTAGGGCATTGGTACTTTATTCTTGTAACTTTCTTTGAGGTTAAAATTATGTAAAACAAAACCGGGTTTTTCATAGTACATATCGGTATTATCGAAGCGCTTATGAATGACTATTTTACGCTTAGGACTGTACATAAATACATAAGGTTGATCATCATATATCTTGGCTTGTAATTGCCATATGGCATTTCGATGTTCTTCAGGATCAATGGCAGCATTGGCAGCGTCAATTAAAGAGTCACTGTAAGCATCTCCAAAACCACAAAAGTTAGACCCTTTATTTGCCCAAGAAGAAGTATGCCATAATTGGTAAGGGTTGGAATAAGAAGCTGAACCACCCCAACCCCCTAACATCATATCAAAATCGTGCTCTTGAGCATTTTTGTAAAACAAGGTGAAATCCATAGGGTTTGGCTTAACTTCCACTCCTGCTCTCCACATGCTTTCTTTTATCATTAAAGCCGTCTCCTTAGAAGCAGCACTACTCATATAACTCAATTCAAAACTGAGTTGAAGTTTCTCACCATTGACTATTTTATCCCTAACGTTATTATCGTCTGTATCTATCCATCCTGCATCGTCTAATAATTGCTTGGCTTTTTCTAAATCTAATTTAATTAACTCTAAAGTATCGTTGTAGTTCTTTTTTAGATTAGATAGCTGAGCGACTTGTCTAGACCCCTCACCATGAAGTAATACTTCTACAATTTCATCGACTGGCACCAAGTGAGCCATTGCTCGACGTACTTTTACGTCAGTAAAAAATTCTTTACGCTTTATACCATCAGGTCGCATATTCAAGCCGGCGTAATAGTATGAATATTGGTCTAAAAATGCTGAATGGTAATTTTCATTAAAGTAATCGTGCTTTTGTAGCTTGAATAATTTAGAAGTGCCTATTCTATTAGTTGCATCTAAACCCTGACTTTTTAAAGATAAAAATACAGAGGCGTCATCAGTAATAATCTTAAAAATGATTTGTTCAGGATAATTTTGATTATAGATAAGCGTATCGTTATCACCCCACCAATTATCTTTTCTACTAGCTATGATGTATGAACCTGATTCCCATTCACTAATTTGATAGGGTCCTAAACCTACTAGTCTTGCGGGTTGATAACGATTGTCTCCGTGATTGAAAGCATTAAACCAATCTGACCATTCTTTCTTTTCTTTAAAATTATCGCTGTGGATATTTTCAAATGTTAAATCATCCAATATACCTTCTGGGTCCCAATGTGCTTTCTGTTGAATGTAGACCTCTGAGAATATATTAGAGTTGGTAACATTTTTTCCAAAAGCTACCATAGTAAATTTCTTTGGCTCTTTAGGATATAGTATTATATCCTTTATTACAGAAGAATAATTACCTCTTACATTGGCATTATCAGTAAGTGGACAAAGTTGTAATTTAGTCGTAAACTCAATGTCTTTTGCAGTCAATTCACTTCCGTCATCCCATCTAACGTCATCTCGTAACTCATAGTGATACAAGAGTCCATCATCCGAAATTTCTGGTAAAGATACAGCTAGAGATGGAATATATTCTAAAGAACTGACATCTAACTTAACTAAAGTTTTTTGTGTATGCTCAAAAATGAAAGAACGCATAATCGAATTATCATTATACGGGTGCAAACCATCAGGGTTTGATAAAATATGAGTAACAACAATGTTTTGTGATAAATCTCTGCTATCTACACAAGCAGATAATGTAATGGCAGCTAACAAAGTAGCAAATATCTTATTCAACATTAACTTAGAATTTGAGTTTATGCAAATATAACATTCCGAATCATTTTTAGGCTCCAATTATCGAATTTATAGGCTAAACAAATAAAAAATAAAAAACCTTTGCGAAACAATGTAAATCCTATAAATTTGCGCCTCGTTCTTTTGGAGAGGTGGCTGAGTGGCTGAAAGCGGCACCCTGCTAAGGTGTTATACCGGTAACGGTATCGGGGGTTCGAATCCCCCTCTCTCCGCTGTATTTAATTTTGCTATCTATATTATTTGATTAGATTTGCAAACTATTTCGGGGTGTAGCGTAGCCCGGTTATCGCGCCTCGTTTGGGACGAGGAGGCCGCAGGTTCGAATCCTGCCACCCCGACATTTTTCTCTCCGAAAATCACCGATTTTCAGGATTAACACACTGATTACCAAGCCCAAGAACATAAAATTTTAAAGTTATTTTAGATAATAATTTTTCACTCCCATTTACCAGATAATGATACCAAAAAAATGTAAAACGGTGCAAAATGTGGTGCAAAAAAATTAGGTAAATTCTAACTTTCTTCATAAGAGCTCATTGGAGCTTTTTAATTAACCATCATATGTTTGATCGCCGTCTGCTCTATGCCAAAGTCGATATAAGTGTCTTTTTATCGACTCATCATCGTGATCAACAAAATCCGACCGATAATGACCAAGTTCGTGATTATTTAAATACTGAATTTCACCTCTGGACAGTGGCGCCTCTATCCATAAATCCGCTGATGACGTTACTTCATCGATCGCTTCAAGGGCATTTTTCAGAATAGTGTCCATTGCAATTTCACCAATTTGATAGCCTTTTCGAACGAGTGAGCTATTTGCTCTACAACGCAACTTGCCATTTTTCCAACTAAACATCGGTGCATAAGAAGTCTTTGCTTCACCGATCGCATGTTCCGCTTGCCTATCAAAATAGACTGGTTGATAAAGCCTGCGAAGTTCGTCTGAGTATTTATCTTCCATTCTTGAATGGACTGTATACAAGCTACAAAATCGACT
>CAXFOQ010000066.1:0-5640 GCA_964004705.1 uncultured Flavobacteriales bacterium
GAATTTCTTCTGCTTTCTTGATCGTAATGTCTTTGAATTTAACGTTATGCACAGGGGCTGCGTCTGGAGCGTGAATTTCCAAAACCGTTCCTACATTTTCTACCGTTAAATCTTCAATAATAATGTCGGTATAGGTAGCCGGGAAATTACCATGTAAATTACTTGGGTAGTTTAGCTGGAACCAGAATAAGTGCTTAAACGAAGCCACTTTACTGCCTCTAATTCGAACCATTTCTACGCGCCCGCCTCTGTCTAAGTTGCTTTTAAAACGATATGCTGAGTCTCCCTCATGCAAGACATTGTTCTCGAAAAATACGCGCTTAATGCCGCCTGACATTTCCGAACCAAGACCAATACCGTCTTCACCACCTAAATCAATAACTCCGTATTGACCAAGAATTGATGCTGTACCTAATGCTGTGCTTCCTACACTAGCTATATCACTAACCTTACCTGCTACTGGAATTTCTGTTTCTCCAATCTTTTTAAAGGTATCACTAATTTTACCGGCAACTCCCGGACTAGCTTCAGGTTTAGGAATATCTGCAATCAGATATTCTTCTGTTTCATAATTATCAATCATCAACTGATTCCAATTGTCTACTGGAAAATAGATTTCTATAATAGCTATATTATCCATTTCGAAAAGACTCTGAGCATTTAGGTTTGTTGCTAATACAATTGAAGTAAATATGATTAAAATGCTTTTCATAAGTTAATTTTTGCAGGATTTGTTAAGATGTAATTATTAGTTAAATATAATTTTTTGAATAGTATAATCCGTACCATTATTTAGTTTTAAAAAATATTGTCCAGGTGGTAATTGATTTCTGCGAACGACTGTAGTATTTATAAAGGAGTCTGAAGCTAAAATTTGTCCTTTTAAATTAATTAATTGGTAGCTGCTAAAACATGTATTGTTTATTATTAGATAATCCTTTGCGGGTGTAGGGTAAATACCTGATGTAGTTAAGTCATCTATGGAAGCCGTTTGATCATAGCTTACATATAAGATACTTACGCAATTATTCTGGTCGTACACATAAAATAAAAAATCTCCCGACTCGCTAGGTGAAAAAATCGAATCCGTTGCCAAAATCTCGTCCATCTTATTAGTCCACTCATAAGTATAAGGTGGTGTTCCTCCAGTGATAATGGGCTCTAGAGCGCTGCTGTTTTGAGTAACATCTGCAGTTAGGATATTAAAATTAACAAAAGCATTTTGAGTGGTAATATTACCCTCTTCATAGCTTAATGATTGGTTAACTATAAAAGCATTAGTTTGATTAGGGTTAATATATTGCCCATCTATATTACCATCAGAAAACGCTACACTAAAAGGCGCCTTACTACAGGCATCTATCTTTTTAAAAGGAAGATAAATTAGTACAGCATATCCATTGTCAAATTGATCTTCCGAAATAGGGCTAGTGTGGCTGTAGGTGATAGTAGCCATAGCTTGATTGGATGAAATGTCAAATACCTCAGCGCTAATACTTCCTTGTTGTCCAGAAATTGTACTTAAGACACTGTATGAATCTGTAAAATCTTGTTGGTTTATATCATCTATATTCAGATGAGCTAATTGTACTATTTGTGGATTATAGATAATATTAAATTGATAGTTTTCTACAGCAATAAAATCATTTATTGATAATGGTAAAACAAAGAATTTATTTTCCTGATAAACCCAATTGTCATATTGCGCTTGTTCTTCTAAATTAAATTCATCAGAAAAAGTTATTGCAACTTGTGAGAAAATAACAAAGGGTAGGTATACAGAACAAAAAAGTAGGGTTCTTTTCATAAAGTTTATACTGGAAATTGTTTTAAGTAATAAAATTAAAGATTTAATGTTATCTAGCAAAGATAAGAAATTCTAAAAAAGAGGGTTAAGGTCATTTGCAAGATAAAGCTAATATAACGTCTTGCCATAATTTTATCTTAAACTTCCAATCGTATGATAATCCTAATTGAATAGCATTTTTAGAAATCTGATTAAGTGACACTTTATTATTTAAAAGGTCTTCTACTACAGCTTTCATTTCGTCTAAGGTTTGAACCACAAAACCGTTTTGATAATTATCTATCCATTGGCTAGCACCATAATCTGAATATACTAATGAAGGTACACCAGAACTGGCCGTTTCAAGTATCACTTTTGGAAAACCTTCAGAACGTGAAGGAAATATATGCAGTTGCATATCCTTTAATAATTCTGACAATTCAAATTGCGATAACTTACCATGACGAATTAAATTAGGTAAATGATATTCTATTTTTTTACCCTCTCCTACTAAATGAAATTTTAATTTTGGATAAGAATTAGCTAATACAAGAAAATCATCGACTCCTTTTTTTGAATAATTGTTAGCTATCAAAATAACATTTGTGATTGTTCCAGTTTTATGAGTTTTGTTTAAAAATAATTGACATTCTGTTCCTAATTCTAAAATTTTAGGATTTGAAATTAAGCCATGTTTTTCTAAATTATATTGTTTTATATATTCTGAAATAGAAAATACTTGACTTAATCGAGAATAATAATTTAATACATTAAAACCACTTTTATTTTTCGCTTTTCGAAAGTTTGAATCATCTAAAATTCCTTCAATAGTTGAAAAACTTTTCTTACCAAAAAGTTGACATATAAATGAATTGAAAGCTAATAATTCTGCCTTAGGTAAGTACACTACATCAGCATGAATAATATTCCAAAAATAAGCCCAGTATACCAAAATACGATTAGGCCAAATACACCTGTATAGCCTAACTCCTTCAATTTTTATTTGTGGCTGTGAGTAAAGACTAAGTGCAGTAATATCAAATTGTGATTTATCTAAATGTTTAGCAAGAGCAAGACAATTTAGATTTTGTGCATTAGTACAATTTACATACGCCCCAAGAAATAATTTTAACCTAACTAACATAGAGGTAAAAATAGTAAACTATGACAATTAGAAATTAATAGTTGATAGTAAGCTTTCTTTTTGATTCAATAATTGCTCTAAAGAGAAGAAGGTTTCTGTACGATTTATACCTTCAATTTTATGTATTTTACTGATTATAAAACGAGCATCGTTTGAATCAATAGCTCTGATTTTACAAAATAAACTAGATTTACCAGTTGTAAAATCCATTCCAGTAATATTATTAATTTTCTTGAGCTCCTTTAATGCAGAATCGTATTTAGAAGCTTTATCTAAATAAATACCCATATAGCAAGTGTAATTAAAACCTAATTTATTGTAATCAATAGTAATCGTAAAATTCTTTATAACTTCTAATTTCTGTAGTCTTTTAATTCTTACATGAATGGTTGTATTAGAAACATTTAAAATATTTGAAATTTCAGAAAATGAAATTTTAGAATCTCTTGAAAGCAACTTTAAAATTTCTAAGTCTAATTTATCTATTAAGGTTGATTTTGCCATTTAAATAATAAGGTTTAAATTTTTCTTTTTTTTTATAAATTATGAGTTAAAAAATGAAATATGACTTTTTTTAATTTTAAAATAGTTATTATGACTTTTTTTTTAACTTAATGGTTAATAATATTCATTTAAAAGCGTAAATATATGTAAATTTGCTGAGTTAGTTAGTAATTTGATATGAAAAAAATAACTGTTCACCAATATAATTCTGTTTCAGAATACTTTTTAGATGATAAAAAGCAGATTACTGAGGTCAAATATTTATCAGACAATAGGACTAAGGACTATGTGTATGATGAAAAAAATCCAGTATATAATTCATTAATTGATTTGTTTAATAATGTTAATTTGATCTCTGAAGCAACACAATCTAAAAGAAGAACAATTAATGAATACCGACAAAATAAGGATAATATCTATTCTTACAGATATAATTAAATATTGAACAATATGATTTTTCACAACAGAAAAACATTTTTTATAATATTATCTGCAATCGTATTCGCTGTATTATTTTTTTCAAATCCACAATCTATATCCACGCAGTTTGTCGACATTAATCATGCCGACACTGCCTGGATGATTGTAGCTAGTGCATTAGTTTTGTTAATGACACCAGGCCTTGCCTTCTTCTATGGTGGCATGGTAAGTAAAAAAAATGTTATCTCAACTATGCTTCAAAGTTTTATCGCTTTAGGAGTTATTTCTTTACTTTGGGTACTCTTTGGCTTTAGCCTAGCTTTTGGAGATACCATCAATGGCTGGGGCGTTATAGGAAATCCCTTTCAATATGCTTTTCTCAATAATTTAGATGTTAATAACAGTAATATTCCCTACTTATTATTCGCTTTGTTTCAATTGAAATTTGCTATAATTACCCCAGCGATTATAACAGGTAGCTTTGCAGAAAGAATTCGATTCAGAAGCTATATGCTATTTATGATTTTATTTTGTGTCTTAATTTACTCACCTTTAGCGCACATGACATGGGCTAGTGACGGGCTATTTGCTAACCTTGGAAATGTTATCGGGATAAACGGATATGAAGGCTTGCATGTATTAGATTATGCTGGAGGAACAGTAGTTCATATGAGTGCTGGTTTAGCAGCTCTAGCTGGTGCGCTTTACTTAGGTAAGCGTAAGAAAGAAAAAACAGAACCTGCTAATATTCCATTCATCATATTAGGAACTGGCCTATTATGGTTTGGTTGGTTTGGCTTCAATGCAGGATCTGCTTTGGGTGCAAATTATGATGCAGTAATAGCATTTGCCAATACTAATATCGCCTCAGCAAGCTCCATGATAACTTGGGTACTTTTCGATAGGTTTTTGAATAAAAAAATATCGGCTGTTGGAGCTTGCATAGGCGCTATTGTAGGATTAGTCGCTATTACTCCTGCTGCAGGTTTTGTAACTATTAATCACTCAATAGTGATTGGTTTTATAACGGCACTTATTTGTAACTTAGCTATGGTCAAGATTAAAAAATCAAATAAAATTGACGATACTTTAGATGTTTTTGCTAGCCATGGTATTGGTGGTATTTGCGGTATGATATTAACAGCAGTATTTGCTAAAGACGTAGGTCTTATCTATGGCGAAGTCAACACATTTATTTTACACATAGCTGCTAGTATTGCGGTCATTATTTTCGCTTTCTTTGGATCAATCTTTATTTATAAAATAGTAGATGTTATCTTACCATTACGTGTTCGTGACGACCAAGAAGAAAGAGGATTAGACCTTTCTCAACACGGAGAAGAAATCGCTTAAAATAATTTATTGTGCGGTGATGAAATTGGCAAACATGCCCTCCTGTCTAGAGGGTGTAGACAATGGGATAAACATAGCTTTGGCTGTGCTAACTACTACTTAGAGGTTCGAATCCTTTCCGTACAGCTTTACTTAACAGTGAGATAATGTATATCTCACTGTTTTTTATTGTAAAGCAATCTTTCTATAAAGAATTCCAGAAATAGTATATATCTCTAAAGAATAAATTCCTTTTGAATAATTAGTTAAGTCGATTTGCTCTAAAAATTGAGTAGAAACATTTAAGTACTGTTGACTAAACACTTCGACTCCCAATACATTAATAACCTTAATAGTTACGTTTTGTGGTTCTTCACAATTAAAGGTGATATTAAAGATATCTCTTGATGGGTTAGGATATACATCCAAGTTAGCAACAGAACCATTCTCTAAT
>CAXFOQ010000067.1:0-5416 GCA_964004705.1 uncultured Flavobacteriales bacterium
TTAGCACGTTTTGGAAAAGGTTATATTCCTAAACCAGGTGGTGACAAAATAGGCAGACGTAGACTAGACACTCACTTCATCGGTTTTGAAAAACTAGGAGCTGAATTTACTTATGACTCAAAAGAAAGTTTCTACAGGGTAACAACAGAAGGGCTAAAAGGAACTTACATGCTACTTGACGAAGCATCAGTGACTGGAACTGCAAATATTGTTATGACTGCTGTAATGGCAGAAGGAACTACAACAATTTATAATGCAGCTTGTGAACCATATCTCCAACAATTGTGCGAAATGCTAAATAGTATGGGCGCAAAGATTACAGGAATAGGCTCAAACTTGCTTAATATTGAAGGAGTAGATTACCTTAGCGGGTGTGAGCACACAGTACTACCTGATATGATAGAAATTGGATCCTTTATTGGCTTAGCAGCTATGACTAAATCAGAAATAACTATCAAAAATGTTAAATACGATAAGTTAGGAGTAATACCAAATGTCTTTAAAAAACTTGGAATCAAGCTTGAAAGACGTGGTGATGATATTTTTGTGCCATCACAAGAAAGTTACGAAATTGAAAACTTTATAGATGGCTCTATACTAACAATTTCTGATGCCCCTTGGCCAGGCTTCACTCCTGACCTTTTGAGCATTATTTTAGTCGTTGCAACACAAGCCAAAGGCAGTGTTCTTATTCATCAAAAAATGTTTGAAAGTAGATTATTCTTTACAGATAAACTAATTGACATGGGCGCACAAATTATTCTTTGTGACCCTCACAGAGCATCGGTCATAGGACTTGATAGAAAATCACCTCTAAGGGCTACTCGAATGACATCACCAGATATTAGAGCAGGAGTTTCTCTTTTAATCGCTGCTTTATCAGCAGAAGGCACGAGTACCATTGATAATATTAATCAGATTGACCGTGGTTATCAAAATATTGATGATAGACTAAATAAGCTAGGAGCAAAAATTAAACGTATAGATTAATAATATGAAATCAAACAAAATTTATTTAATCTTAGTCTTTATAATTTCTAGTATTAAAATGGATGCTCAATCAATCAATGTAGGTGACAAAGCACCTGAATTGGCACTCAAAAACCCTAAAGAAGAAGTATTAAAATTATCCTCACTAAAAGGTAAATATGTAATTATTGACTTTTGGGCTTCGTGGTGTGGACCTTGTAGACGGGAAAATCCAAATCTAGTAAAAACATACAACAAATTCAAAAATCAAAAATTTGAAAATGGAAATGGATTAGAAGTATACAGTGTTTCTTTGGATAAAAAATTCAGTAGTTGGCTTAAAGCGATGACTGACGACAAACTATTTTGGGAATACCACGTTAGTGAGCTTAAAGGTTGGCAATCAGATGGCGCTGCTTTATATGGGGTTCGATCAATACCTCAAACTTTCATAGTTGATGGCAACGGCATAATCGTAGCTATAAATTTAAAAGGAGAGGATTTAAACAACTTCTTGAATTCTAAAAAACAAAACTAATTCAATCTTTCACTTTAAGATCAGTAAGTTTTCTGACAAAATGTCTAACAATTAGCTATTGGCACTTTTTTTGCCATAGCAATTAGTAAAGATTAATTTTTAATTAAAAGATGGCAAAGAAAAAGAAAAAAACCAAAAAAGAAGAAAAAGCCAAAGAATTAAAGCAAGAACTGACTATAGAAGAAAAATTTGCTACACTTAACGACAAACACTTGCGTCTTTTTGCAGAATTTGAAAATTTTAAAAAGAGAACTGCTAAAGAACGTATGGATTTATATAAGACCGCCGGTGAAAGTGTACTAATAGCTTTACTACCAATACTTGATGATTTTGAGCGTTCTATAAAAGCCAATCAAAAACAAGCAGATGAAGGAGTTGTTTTGATTTACAATAAATTAAAAAGTATTCTAGAAACAAAAGGTCTAAAAATAATGGAAGACCCTGTAGGACAAGAACTTAATACAGACTATCACGAAGCTATTACTAATATACCTGCTTCATCAGATGATATGAAGGGCAAAATAATTGATGTAGTAGAAAAAGGATATTTTTTAAATGAAAAGGTAATTCGCTATGCCAAAGTGGTTGTAGCTAATAACTAAAATAATATGAGCAAAAGAGATTATTACGAAGTGCTTGGTGTAAGCAAATCAGCTAGTGAAAGTGAGATTAAAAAAGCTTATCGTAAGATGGCAATCAAATATCATCCTGATAAAAATCCTGGTAATAAAGAAGCCGAAGAAAAATTTAAAGAAGCTGCTGAAGCCTATGATGTTTTAAGTAATCCCGAAAAAAAACAACGTTATGACCAATTTGGTCACGCTGGCATGGGTAACAGAGGTGGCTTTGGAGGTGGCGGCATGAACATGGAAGACATTTTTTCTCAATTTGGTGACATCTTTGGTGGTGGCGGTGGGTTCGAAAGTTTCTTTGGAGGTGGAGGAAGAGGTGGAGCTAGAAGAAACAAAGGTTCAAACCTAAGAATTAAACTTAAACTTAATTTAGAAGAAGTCGCCAACGGGGTTGATAAAAAAATAAAGGTTAAAAAATTAGTACAAGCCGAAGGAGTAACTTATAACATTTGTAGTCAATGCGGTGGTACAGGACAAGTCACTAGAGTAACTAAAACAATACTCGGACAAATGCAAACTACTCAAGCTTGTCCTGCATGTCAAGGAATGGGTAAAACTATAGATAAAAGACCTAGTGGTACAGATTCCAACGGTATGCTTCAAAAAGAAGAAGTAGTTAGTATCAATATTCCTGCTGGGGTGGAAGATGGCATGCAATTAAAAGTAAGCGGCAAGGGAAATGCAGCACCATTTGACGGATATTCGGGAGACCTAATCGTATTGATAGAAGTTGAAGCCCACCGAGAACTTAAAAGAGAAAATAACAACCTACATTACGATTGTTACATAAGCCTTGTTGACGCAGTGCTTGGTAATGATGTTGTTATACCTACTATTTCAGGAAAAGCAAAAATAAAAATTGAATCCGGCACACAAAGTGGTAAAATCTTAAGACTTAAAAATAAAGGCTTACCATCCTTAAATGGATATGGAAAAGGTGATTTACTTGTTCACATCAACGTATGGACTCCTCAAAACTTGACTAAAGATGAACTAAAAATATTCAACTCTTTAAAAGACTCTAAAAGTTTTACTCCAAACCCAACGGCATCCGACAAGTCATTTTTTGAAAGAGTAAAAGACATGTTCAACTAAAACAATTAGAATAACATGGCGTTAAAGTTAACAATGGTAAGAGTTTTAATCTTAATTTGTTTTTTGTTTAGCGCAAAAGTATTTACTCAACAAAAAGCATCTCTTTCTAAAGGAAAGTCCATAGTAGTACCTTTGATGGGATACAATTCTGATATGTCTAACACGCCAAAATGGAGCAATACTAAATTTAGTCAAGCCCTTAAAGAATTACACACCTCAACCCTAAGATATCCCGGCGGAAGTAATAGTTTATACTGGGATTGGAAAACAGGCTGGACCTTGTCATATCAAGAACTCATACCCATTCTACAAAATCAAAATTTCTCTTTCAATAGTAAATATATCACCGATGTAAAGCAATTAAAGGAATTAACCCAACAAAACAGAAAAAACAATTCATTTTGGAGGCAACTGTATCGTTACAACAAAAAAATTCCTAAATTCAATACCATTAGCGAGTTTTCTAAAGGCTTAAAAGCAACACAATCCAAAGGAGTCTTTACGCTAAATGTCATTAGTAGTAATCTGAAGAAAGAACTAGGTATGTTAAAAGCTATTGAGCAAAATGGAATACACCTTAAATTTATTGAACTTGGAAATGAGGTATACGCTGAAAACTTATTGACTAAACACATTTACCCTACTGTCGATAACTACATAGATACTTGTCTAAAGTGGTCAGAAGCTATATGGCAAGAATTTCCCGATGTGCATATCGGTGTTGTAGGTGGTGATAAAAATAGAAGAACAAGAGAATGGAATAAAAAACTATCCTTAGCATTACAGAATAAATTTAAAGACAAAGAATCACAAATACACTTTATTCTACATTATTACAGTCATTTTAAACATCCTGAATATGACTTCAATACGATAAATGGATATAGACAACTTGTAGCTTACCCAAAGTTAGACTTAGATTTTAAGCTTAAAAACTGGAGGTGGAATACCACACAACCATTCACTACTTGGGTTACTGAATTCAATATGATTGAACAAAAACCCTACATTATTAATAACACTTGGGCACATGGGCTACTTGTTTCAAGTCAAATCAATCAACTGTTAAGTAAAACAAAAGCAGAAATGTTTCATTTTCATAGTATAGGTGCAGAGAGCTTTCCTGTATTTTCAGCTCTTCAATTGATGACCAAAGATAGTACTTACCTACAACCAACGACTAGTGGCATAGTAACAGCTATGTGGAATAAACTAACCCATAGTGCTGAGCAACTTTATCAAATTAATGTAGAAACTAAAAAATGGAACCTCAACTACAAAGCAAAAAGCAAAGAAAATCCTAATAATTTTAGAGAAGAAAAAAACATTTCGTTTACACCAATTCACGCCTATATGAGTTATGAAAAAGGAAAAGCTAAACTTCTCATTGTTAATTTATCTGAAGAACGTATTTCTATAGACTTGAGTAGAATAATTGGTCATTGTGAAATGACTCAATACTATGCGAAGCCAAGCAACAAAATAGTCAAGGTCAACAAACAAAATTTAAAAGTAATGGTAGAATTAGAACCCTACTCCCTTAGTTTACTTGAAGAATGAACATACTAGAAATCAAGCATGTAATAAAAGAGTATGAAAACAAAAAAGCTCTGGATTCTATTTCCTTAAATATTAATGAAGGAAGAATTTTCGGTCTACTAGGGCCTAATGGTGCTGGCAAGACTACACTAATAAGGATAATCAATCAAATTACAGCTCCAGACAAGGGAGAAATTTTTTTTTGTAGCGAACGTTTTAAAAGAGAACATATTCAAAACATTGGCTATTTACCTGAGGAAAGAGGCTTATATAAAAGCATGAAAGTAGGCGAACAATGCCTATACTTAGCTCAGCTTAAAGGTCTATCTAAAAACGAGGCTAAACAAAAAATCCATCATTGGTTCAAAAAATTAGATATGTTGGATTGGCTTAATAAGAAAGTAGAAGAACTTTCCAAGGGTATGGCTCAAAAAGTACAATTTGTTAGCACCGTATTACACCAGCCAAAACTTATCATTTTAGATGAACCTTTTACAGGTTTCGACCCTATTAATAGTGAAATCATTAAAAATGAAATTATCAAACTAAAAGAAAGTGGAAGTACCATAATTTTATCTACCCATCGAATGGAATCGGTAGAAGAACTGTGTGACGACATTGCCTTAATCAACTCGGGACAATG
>CAXFOQ010000068.1:0-5318 GCA_964004705.1 uncultured Flavobacteriales bacterium
CACAGTATACGGCTGCAAGCATTGCTAGTCAAAACAAACAATTATGTACTCCAGCATCTGTAGATAGTATTATGTCCTCGAATGGTCAAGAAGATCACGTTAGTATGGGTGCAAATGCTGCTACAAAACTGTATAGAGTCGCTGAAAATATTGAAAGAATATTAAGTATTGAGTTGATGACGTCCTCTCAAGCCTTATCTTTCAGAACTAAAAAGTCTTCTGATTTTATCGAAAGTTTTGTGAATAGTTTTAGACAAGAAGTAGCTGTTTTGTCCAAGGATGTTGTGCTTCATGATGAAATGATTAAGTCGAAGCAATTTATTAAGAATTTATCTTTAGATGAAAGTTTAATTTACTAACACTTTCTACAGATTAAAAGTCTTTTTTTTTCATTCATTAAAGTAGTGGCAAAAATATAATCATTACCACCATCATTTAGACCTAATTTTTTACGAATTTCATTTACTGAATTAGGGAAGTTTCTCTTAGAAATATTTGCTTTTTTAGACCTTATCGCTGTTTGAATTTCTTTTTTATTCAATCGACATATCGCATTCAGTTCAAAACATCTTCCAGGAAATTCTTTTATGTAATTTTCTGAAGTGTAAAGATGACTGTTGGCATGAAGTTTACTTAGCTCAAAAGATAGAGCAATAGACTTAAATGCACCAGCTTTTAATATACTTGCATTTGGTTCGTAAATGTAATTCTGTGGTAATGATAAGTTTATTTTACAATTGAATTCTTGCTCATAATCAAATTTAAAAGTGAAGTCTTTTAGTAAATCTTTACAAATTATAGATGTTTGTTTTATTCTAGAATTAGCGTTAATGAGAAACAATAATTCTTTACATTCATTATTGACTGCAATGACGTGTATTTCTTTAATCTGAGGTAATTGCTCCATACTTTTTTTAATATCAAGCAAAGGCGAGGTTTTAATCATTATTTGCTTTCCTTTTTCTAAAAGTAAGTTTAAGTGCAGTATGATATTTGGGTAGTATTGCTCAAGTTTTACGACTTTGGTATTGTTTTCATTTCTTCTTGAGGGATCAATGTAAATTAAGTCAAAAATCTGATTAGTATGCTTTAAATATTCAATGCCATCAGTAAAATTAGATTCCACTTTTGCTTGTAAACACTCAAAATTATGTTGTGCAATGAATTGTAGTTCCAAATTCTCTTCGCAATGAATAGTATTTTTAAAAGATTTACTGATAAAAAAACTGTCTATGCCTAAGCCCCCAGTTAAGTCAATACAGGATTCGCCAGTACAAATTTTAGATTTATATGAAGCAGTATGCTCAGATGAGCATTGTTCCATACTAAGTTGTTTAGGAAAAATGAGATTTTTATGATTTTGCCAAGATGGTATTTTTGTTTCAATTATTTGTCTAGCCTTGAGTTGATTGGCTAATATTCCACTATCTACTGCAAGTTTTTGATTTAATGTAAACAGAAGTTTATTAAGAGGTTTCTTATAATTTTTTACTATAAAATCTTGCCAAAACTCATCGTTCAGAAACTTATATTTATTCTTAAAGTCAGTAGACATTAAATGTTTTTAGTCAATTCTTGAATGAGTTTGAATTCAGATAAAAACTCTTTGGCAATAACTCTAAACAGTGTGTAAAAAGGTATAGCTATAATCATTCCTAAAACACCCCATAATGTACCTGCCGATATAACAATTATAAAAATTTCTAGGGGGTGTGCCTTTACTGAATTAGAAAAAATGAGTGGTTGCAGAACGAAATTGTCAATTAATTGCATAATGGCAAATACAATACATATTTTTAAACTTAATGGAATAACTTGTGTATAAAAGTCCAAGTCTAAATTAGTTGAAATGCCAATAATCACACCAATTATAGCTCCAATCATAGGTCCTATATATGGAATCACATTTATAATGCCAGCTAAAAAACCAATTAGAATAGCATTCTTTATTCCTAGAATAGAAAGTCCAGTACTAACTATAATAGTAATTATGCCTATTTGTAATATTATTCCAATAAAGTACCTGCTTAAAAGTCGCTTTGTGTTTTTCAACACGTTCAAAATCTGATTTGTTTTACTTTCAGGAGTTAGGGCTAACAAAAAATCACTGAACAGCTTTTTTTCTTTTAATAAGAAAAAGGTGATGAATATAATAGAAAATAAAGCGATAATACTATTTCCCAATATACCGATAGCAGAATTGAAAATAGATTTTATATCAGTTAGGCTGAATAATTGAAATATCTCATTATCAATGGACGATTTTTCATCTAATAAATGCTTGGCTTTTAGCCAACTTTCCAAATCATTTATAGGTTCTTCTAGTTCTAAGGATACTGCTTCAAAATTAATATTTGATATGATTCTTGCTTCTTCCATTACTAAAGGAGTAAAAAGTGCAAAAAAACTAGTGAAGAATGTTAAAATAACGAATAATGTAATGATGCTTTTTAAGGCGTTAGGTAAAATTCTTTTTTTGATTTGTATTTTACCTAACAATTTCATTATTGGCCTACCGATAAGCGCTAACACTAGTGATACTAGTAGATAAACAACAATTATTTTGAGATAATATACTAATACTATTCCAATAATTGATGCTATGATAATAATGCTGTTTTTGAGGGTGCGGTTCATAATTTAACGTATTAGTTTTGGTTTGAAAAAACAAAATCGATAATATTAGCTCCCATTTTTAAGGCTTTTAGCCTAATTTCAGGACTATCGTTGTGTACTTCAGCATCTTCCCAGCCGTCACCTAAATCACTTTCGTAAGAATAAAATACGACCATTCTGCCTTCGTGAAAAAGTCCAAACCCTTGTGACGGTTTAGCGTCGTGTTCGTGTATTTTGGGCAAACCATTATCGAAATCATAAGTCTGATGATATATAGGGTGAGAATAGGGTAATTCTACAAATTCACTTTCAGGAAAAATTTTCTTCATCTCTGGTCTTACAAACTTATCCATACCGTAATTATCGTCTATATGAAGAAATCCACCACCAATCAAATATTTTCTTAGATTTTCGCTTTCTTCTGTTGAAAATATAACATTTCCGTGACCGGTCATGTGTACGAAAGGATAATTGAAAATATCTGTGCTTCCTACATCAACAATATCGTATTTTCTATCAATATTAGTTCCTAAATTTTCATTGCAAAAAACAATTAGATTATTTAATGCCGTAGGATTAGAATACCAATCGCCACCACCATAATATTTTAACACAGCAATTTTGTATGATGGAGAAGAAAAACCAAATGCTATTATGACAATACTTAGGAAGATTAGCTTTTTCATTGATTTAATAAATTTATTGTGTGACAACTTACTATTGCAGCAGTTTCTGTTCTAAGTCTATTGTTACCTAGTAAAACTGCAGAAAAACCATGTTTCAGAGCATGGTCTATTTCTTTTTGGCTAAAATCGCCTTCTGGACCAATCAATACTAGTGTGTCAGCACCTTTTTTAATGACTTCCTTAAGTTGTTTTTTTTCGTCATTTTCAACACAATGAGCAATGTATCGTTCTTCTACAGTATTGTTACTAACGAAACTATCAAATGAAACAGCCGCATTAAGTTTTGGAAGGTAGGCTTGTTTTGATTGCTTCATAGCAGTCACTAATATTTTATTCATTCGCTCAAGTTTCAAGACTTTTCTTTCTGAATGTTCACATAGAATTGGTGTAATTTCATTAATCCCTATTTCTGTAGACTTTTCCAAAAACCATTCGAAACGTTCATTCATTTTTGTAGGTGCAATAGCTATATGAATATGTATGGTGCTTTTACCATAATTACGTTCTACTTGATCTATTTTTAATTGACAGGATTTTGGATTGTCACCAATCAATGTTGCTTTGTAGAACCCACCTTTACCATCAACAAGATGAATTATGTCACCAATTTCTTTGCGTAATACTTGAATACAATGTCTACTCTCTTCCTTTGAAAGAGTGTATTCATCTGAATTTACGTCTGGCGTGTAAAACAATTGCATATTAGTTTCAAAAGTATAAAAAACTAAATTTACTCATCTAATTTTATTTTCTTTGTTCATTATGGTTGAACTTAATCAATTGGTGTATGTTTTATAATCAGAATGGTGAAATTGTAAGTGCTGTTCGGCTAGAGGTGAATAACCGTTCTTTCTTGTACGGAGACGGTTTATTTGAACGTCTTAGACTGTTTAACGGTCAAGTTTTCAATAGAAAAAATCATTACAACAGATTATCTTTTTCATTGAAAGAGTTACAACTTAATATTTCAGTTTCTATAGATGAGCTTTTTGAACAAGTAGAGTATTTAGCTCATCAAAATGGACTAACTTCTTGTAGTGCTAGAATTTCAATATATAGAAACTCAGGAGGCTTATATACTCCAGAGACACTTCATGCTAGTTATGTAATAGAAACTATAAGCGAGGCATCTAATTGTTTTTCATTAGGTGATGGTCTGCAGGTAGGAGTTTATGACAATCACCTTAAATCTAAAAGTTTACTATCTACAATAAAGTCTTCTAGCGCTAATTTATATGTATTGGCATCATTAGAAAAGAAAAGCAGAAACTTAGATGAATTGTTGCTACTTAATTCTGATAAACGACCTATTGAGGGCACTAACTCTAATTTATTTATTTTTAAAGAGGGTAAGATTTTTACACCACCTCTTTCTGAAGGTCCTCTGTTGGGTTGTATGCGTTCATTGGTGCAAGACCATTTCGCAGTTGAGGAGGTAGCTTTAAATCTAAAAGATATTCAAACAGCTGAAGAGATTTTTTTTACCAACTGCAATGGCATTCGCTTTGTCAAGAAGTTTGGGCAATATAATGACTACACCAATACTATATCAAAGAAAGTCGTCAAAAGATTAAATTCACTAATTTAATTCGGGGTCTTCGGGCATATTTGACCAAATAGCGTACTCTTTATCCATTTTTTTAATGAAATCACGCCACATGTGTTTATCGTTATTGTAGAGAAGATGTTTTACATTTTCATTGCATACAATCCAAGATTTTTCACTGAGCTCGTGTTCTAGTTGTCCTGGACTCCAACCCGAATAGCCCACAAAAAAGCGTATTTCTGTAGCGTTTACCTCTTTGTTTTTTATCAGTTTTTTTAGAGTGTTAAAATTTCCACTCCAATACAAATTATCACTAATTGGTATTGAATTATCAATTTTATCTCCTAAGCTGTGTATGTAGTGAAGCGTATTTTTTTCAACTGGACCTCCAACATGCACATTAGCATCAAAAGAGGGAAAGTCTTCAAACAAGTCGTGAATTTTAATTTTGGTAGGCTGATTAAGTATAA
>CAXFOQ010000069.1:0-5266 GCA_964004705.1 uncultured Flavobacteriales bacterium
AGAAACGCGTGGACGTTTTTGCGTCTCTCTTTAAGTACCTTTGCACGTCCTGCCGGTTGGACTAGGTAACGCACATCCCTCAGACACACTTCGGTGTGATGTTCAACGGGCGATCCAGATTGACGGACGCTCCAAATTTTCTTGTGCAAGTTGAAGTAAACAGACACGCGGCGGTTTTTGTCGATCATAAAAATCTCCTTGTAGTGGTTGATACCTATTAAGTATACTATACTTATCGACCATTTGCAAGGGTAAACTTTAACTTTTTTTACCCCCAATTCAGGGGGGCAATGTGCCGGCACACGCTCCCCCCATCAGAGGGGGTTCTTAGTCTACAAAAAAAGGCCGCCTACCACAAAGGATAGACGACCTCCACAACAACAAGGAAAACTACTTGATGGCTTGCATGGCGTTCACCATGCGTCCGTTGTAGAATGCTTTGGCTTCGCCGTCAGCATTTTCAACAGTCACCAACTTGTTAGAGCGTTCGCCCTTAATTTTTCCGTAGCGTAGAGTCGCATCGGAAACAGGGTGTTCTTCGATGTCTCGAACATCGACAACCGTGCCGGAATAATTCTCGGCTCGCGCTGAGTAGTCCTTAGTCAGGACACCCTTAGCATTGATGCCGCTTTCAGCACCCTTCAAGTAAGTGAAGCTAATCTCTTTTCCAATTTCAAAAGCAGTCATAATCAGACCTCCAAACATAAAACAAAATCCTAGTTACTGTTAACACTTCTATTATACAATATTTATCGGCATTGTCAAGCCTAAACCTTTAATTTTTTTCTAGAATATGAACCTTTCCCCTTTAATTTTTTTAGTGCTGTTGATGCCTCTGACCCTGCCGGTTGAGTACCGTGAATCAATAAGGCGAAACTATTGTCTCGTAGTGACGGCTTTGCCGCGTGTGAATCGTCGTGGTCAATCGCCAATCCTAATTCTTCCGCTTCCGCTTCGCTGAATACAACTTTGGTTGAACGTAGATTGAATTCGTCGATTAGGTGGTCATGCGTTCCACCGTATGAGGCGGTCAAAACAAAGTTATGCAAAACAGGAAACTCGTTGATTGCAAGCCAGAACCGTAACGACTTAGTATAAGCATAGAATAATATCTTAGGATTCCTTAGTGCGACTATATACCATGCGTCTAGATATTGTCGGCTAAAAAAGTCACCTGCAACATGGATGCGAACAATACCAGCATTTTTAGGCAATGAACTATTAATCAACTCAACCATATCTTCAAAGTGTAAATTACGCAACAGGTCAAAATTGTGCTTGCGTGAATTGTATACGTTGGTATACTGTACTTCTTGCGACGCTGAAAAGCAACGGAACTGAGTATCCTTACCATCTTTGATTTTACGCTTGCCATTATCCTGCACTACTGCCTTAGATAGACAATCCTTAGCATGAGGACAAGACCAACCCGACAACAGGTCAAGCGAGTATATTTTGCGATTGCCTTGTAGGTACTCGGCTAGTTCTGCATCGTTGGCGAGTGCTTGCGTTTTGGCATTGGCTTTACTGAATTTTAGCATTGTGCTTCTCCGTGTGTTGTGATTGTTATACTACCAGTATACTATGTATATCGTCATTTGCAAGCTATAATCTTTAAGAATTATCAGGAAATACCGGAAATATTTTTACCCCCCCAACGGGTGGCAGGGCGGCCGGGGGCCTCACCCCCCATAAGAGGGGAAAGGAAAGATACCACCCATGCCGCTATTTCAATCGCGATGATTCACCGGACTCACAGGGTGGCACTCCTCCCAACCACTTAGAAGTCTAGTACAGTGTTGTACTTC
The DNA here is from genome assembly GCA_964004705.1 of uncultured Flavobacteriales bacterium. GTDB lineage: Bacteria > Bacteroidota > Bacteroidia > Flavobacteriales > UBA7312 > UBA8444. Next base: position 1,809 of record CAXFOQ010000069.1, read on the forward strand.
TTCTTCGCAACCTGCTTGATGTAGCAGGGTTGTCCGGTGTGTAGGACTCGTCCACTACGAGCGTCAGTAATCTGCGCCCACTGGTTGCGGCTTCGGTTCTTAGTGTTAAGGTGAGCGTCAATCTCAAGTGCGAATTGTTTAGTAGTTGCTTTTGGCATAATAAAATGCTCCTTCAAAAAGTGGTTAGATGTGTGGCCTAGCGTTCGCTGTTCCATTGGAATATGCCCTGTATTAGGCCGACAATGAACGCTAGAACCACGATAAAAAATATTGTTAGACTCGGTTTATTCTCCGGCATCAGCTTCTTCAGCTTCACGCTGAGCTTTTGCGATTTGCTCCTTATCATAGTTTTCAAGGTCGGTGGTCAATTCCTTAGCCAAAGCACGAGCCTTGTCGAGTGGCATCTGAACATTCAGCTTGTACTCTGAGCCGTCTGACTCGTAACCGTTGAACTTAATTTCGACGCTGCCAGACCAACTTGAAACGTAAGTGTTGAGGTAGACATCATTGTTGCACTCGACGTGTAGTGCGTTGGTTTTTTGAATCTTCATGCGATTCTCCTTAGTAGTGGTTAGTAAACTTTACTCTTTGATTATACTATAGTTATCGTCATTTGCAAGCCGTGACTTTAACTTTTTTCTGACTTTTTTTGCCAGAGCCGACTGACCAGAGCCTCGGTCACCAGCACACACAATTGTCAGGGTGGAAAGGGTAAGACATCAGGATGCTAAGCCGTCACATCATGCCACACGAGACCTATGGTGTGACACCCCTTCAGCAAGGAGGCTTTAATTGGGCTGCGTCTTACTCCTCCATTATAATATATATCGGCCTATTCGCAAGAGAAACTTTAGAAAAATCTCAGTTTATTTTTGAAACACCCCACCATCGGGGGGTTCGTGTGCCGGCACACGCCCTACCCCCCAACAGAGGGGGTTCGTTGTAGTCCCTGCCGGCTGTCTTGATGTGAACCGACAGGGACACCGCACAACGAAAGTTATACCTTGAGCGCGCCTGACTTCAGCATGCCTTCAGTCGTCTTGAAGTTGTGAATGATGTCTTCACCCTTCTCATTCTGAAATAGTACTGAGTCGTTTTCGATGGCAACGACGTTTGCCTTGATACCCGTTAGGGTGAACTCAACCGGCGTACCGGCTTTTAAGATTGCATCTACCATATTAGCAGAACTCCTTAATACTTGCCCGAGTTTGTGCGGATCGAGTGCGTTGACGTTTCGGGCGATTGTCCCACGCTCCCGTACCAGTGAAGTGCTGGCGATGACCTGTTGATACTTTAATATCTTCGGCCTTAATAATCATCTTCTTGCTTTTCTTACGCATCTAAGTCTAGCTCCATTGCTGAGGCGAAAGCCTGCATATTTTTATATAGTTTATCGTCATTGGTTTCGTATGGAATTTCGTCACCGTTGGCAACTGCATCTCGGTATTTATTGAGGATTGCCATACGTTCAGGCGTGCCACGACCTTCAGGCGTATCGTAAAAGATAACTGGCTTTTCACGGGCTGGAATGTCAGCCTTTGCCGCTTCCACTTTGTCTGCCTGTTCGTTCAGGCGTTTGAGTGTCTTGCCACCTTCACGGTCGTCGTGGAATTCTTCCGGTAAGTGTTCGTTTGGAATCCATAGACATTCTTCGATAGCGGCATCTAGTTCGGCAAACATTTTTTTAGTTGTTTCGTTCATAACTTTTCCTTTGTTGTGTGTGTGGGATTCAGTAGCTCTTAACCCTAGCCGATTGGCTCCAGTTCCCTGTTGTTGTTATACTATGATTGTACCATAGCATAAAATGATTTGCAAGCCCAAAAAACTATTTTTTGGTGATTACTTTTACAGCCCAATTTTTTCCACTGTAGTCCATGTAATTATCGCCGTCACTGTAAACAGTAACACCACCACCATAACCATATGACGAAGGCTGTGCCTGTGCGTCATCGTCGTTGACAGGATACCAACGATCACCGCAACAATCGCAATCAACGCCATCGGCTACGCCGTTGAAGTAGACACCGTTTTGCTGTGCGATACTGTTAGCATCGGCGGCATTATCTGCCTGAACAAATACCAACGGAGTCCCGACGAAGTGACCGAACGAATTGTTCTGTCTGAATTTGAAGTAGCTCATCTTATTTCCTTTCGTTTAAGATAACCCTATTATACCATAAGCATGGCCGATTGTCAAGAGCAAAATCAGAAAATTATTGTAAAACTTCTGCCCCAAGAAAACCAACCAAGCAAGCACCAATCAGTAATAGTAAGAATGTCATATTGTTCTCCTTTCATTCTATACTATTATTATCGGCGTGTATAGCCCTAACCTTTAGACAATTCGGAGAAAAACCTGATTATTTTCAAAACCCCCACCATCGGGGGGTGAGCTGCGTGCCGGCACACGCACCCCCCATCAGGGGGTTATGCCCACTCCCATTCTTCAGGCGGTGCCAACTCATAGAGGTCGTCACCTTCTGCTGTCATTGTTACATATGGCGCGACTTCTTCAAGGTTGAAGCTGCCCATTTCCTGATGAAGACCCATCACAACACCGAAGGCGTTGCCCTCAATCGGCGGATCTAAAATATAATATTCCCAGCCGTGTTTTGTGATAAGCCATTTATAAACTGTGAACTCGTTCCCGCTTGGACTTTTTACTTTCCTGCTCATATCTCAATTTCCTTTCAGAGATTCGCACCACTTGCTAAATATTTCACGAGCTTCTTTTTTGTCTAAGTCAAAATCAGCTTGCAACATAGTCGGAGCCCACATCATATTCATGGTTCCGCTATCTCGTAAATCAGTTAGGTATTCAAAATATTCTTGCATCTTAAAATCCTCTCAATCCGTGTTCATCGTGCATCAAATCCCAATGGTCACAAGCAGCGTTCCAGTCTTCAATAGTACAAACTGACTCGACTCCGACAACCTCTGACACTCTTGTCAGAACGTGACGACAAACTCCCGCCATGTAGCAGGTGTATTGAATCAATCCGCTTTCACCTACGGATAAATCAGACACTTCAACCTCTCGGTTGACGGTAACGTAACCATCACCGCGTGCCATCTTGTGAGTTAGGCGAATCGTTTTTTGGCCTTCGATGGCCTGATTGAATTCTTCTAGTTTCATAATCTTTCCTTTCGTTTAACTTCTTAACTATATATATTATCGTCTATGGGTGTGACACGGTTGGTCACTCAGGGCAATAATTATTTATTTTTTCCTGAAGTTTTTACTAAGTCCTAAGTATCCTGATTCATCGTAGTATTCTAGGATGACGTGCATCTTTTCGTCTAAGGCATCATTGCCATACTTGTCACTTACTGCCATAATCCAATCCCAGCACTGTTGATTGCTTTCGCCATCATAGCCTAGCGCCAATGAGATTCGGGTCATTGTGTCTTTGATGTAGGTCGGTGATTCTGTGTTTAACTGTGGCATTTTATTTTCC
>CAXFOQ010000070.1:0-5241 GCA_964004705.1 uncultured Flavobacteriales bacterium
AGAATACTTGCTGATTCTTTATTTAAATGTTCTAAAATTTTTTGCTTTATATCGTCCTTCTTAATCCAGTCGTAGGCATTGAATAAACGTACATTGAAACTCATTACCGAAAATTCTGCCTCTGTGTCACTTTCTTTGTCTTGTATGTTAATGAGGTTTTGAATATGTCCATAGCCTAGCAATATGACAATAATATTAGCCCAAAAATGTTTTTTGAAACGTAAAAGCCAATAGATGGAAAAAAATAAATTGATGAATAATAAAAAAGGATAGATTAAGCCTAGTAAGGCGACAGGCCATAAGAAAGTGTCGGGGCTAATATATGGTGAGGCATAAGACAAAAAAAGTGCGAAAAGCAACAACATATTTAGGATGTACAAGATGCCGTTTAGCATATCTTTATTTTTTACTGGCTTTGAATAGTGTTTCTTTTTCTTCTTTATTTAAGCTTTCGTAACCAGATTTTGCAATTTTATCTAGTATTTTATTGATTTTATCTTGGTCATTGACTTTATTCTCTCTCCACTGGTCATCAGTCATAGGTCGTTTATAAGCTGTTTTTAAAGGTTTTTTTGGTTTGAATAGATTAAGTATATAATCCATTAGATGATTAAACCATCGGCTAGTATCTTTTCCTTTTAACAATTGGCGACTGTAGTAGAATCCATAAAAAGCACCACCCAAATGAGCAATATGACCTCCTGAATTTCCTTGAGGTATTAAAATTAAATCCAATACAATTGAAACGAAAGCTATGTGTTTTAATTTTACTCTACCGATAAAAGTGAGATTTACAATGTAATTGGGCATATAAGTAGCGATAGCAATAAGTACAGCTAAGACAGATGCCGATGAACCTACGGCTATAGATTGCTCAAGTACTGACTCAAAAACAGGAAAATAATTAAAAGCAAGAATATAAAATAGACCCCCCGTTAGCCCTCCTAAAATGTAAGTGCTAACAATTTGTTTATTACTTAAGTATTTCAAAAAGATAGTGCCACCAAAATATAACCATAAAAGATTGAAAACCAGATGAATAAAGCCGTTGTGAACAAACATGTAGGTAATAATTGTCCAAGGCTTAGAAAGTAATTTTTTGCTTTCAGCAGGAAGTGCTAGTAGGTCAATTATTTCATATCCGGATAAGTTGAATAGGAAGAAGAAAACGCCGAGAATTTTAATAATTACAAATACACAGAGGTTTATGTATATCAGGCGACTAAGAAGGTTGCCTTGTTTGAAGCTATTTTTTAAGTCGTTTATTATCATGTTTAATAAAAATGTTGACTATTCTTTCTCCAATATTTGATAAGCAAGTATCCAAATAACATACCTCCAAGATGTGCAAAGTGAGCTACGTTATCACCTGCATTGTTTTGTAAACCTAACCATAACTCTATTACACCATAAGCGGCAACAAAGTATTTAGCTTTGATAGGTATCGCAAAGTAAAGGTAGATTAGAGAATTTGGGAAAAGCATTCCAAACGCTAAGAGTAAGCCAAATACAGCACCAGATGCACCAACAGTAGGTGTATGATATAATATATTCAAATTACCCATCAGAGGATTTACAAAGTTTTGTCCATTCTGTAGTGCATTATAACCATCAACTAAAACCATATTAACTTGCTCTATTGACATTTGAGCTTCAGTCATAGAAATCTGAATTTGATTGACTCCTAAATGTAAAAGTGCTGCTCCAAATCCAGTTAGCATATAGTAAATTAAAAAACGCTTTCCACCCCAAATATTCTCAAGTTGATTGCCAAACATCCATAAGGCAAACATATTAAAGAGAATATGAGAAAAGTTGCCGTGCATAAAGAGGTGTGTCACCAATTGATGTGGTCTAAAATCAGGTGATTGCCAATTATGTAAACCAAATAATTTATCAAGGTCTATACCAAAACTACTTTCAAGAACAATTTTACCAAGAAAAAATAAGGCATTAATAATGAGAAGGTTTTTAACAACCTCGGGTAAATAACTGAATCTAGCAGGACCGATATTCATAATTAAAACTTTTTAGCTAATTCTTCTAAAGTTAAGGTAATAAGTGTTGGTTTTCCTTGGACCGTGGTATTGGGTATTTGACAGGCAAATAAATTATCAATGATAGAACGCATTTCTTCAAGTTTTAGTTTACGTCCTGATTTGATAGACATTGTTTTTGCTAATGATCGAGATAAGTTGTCGTGCTTTTCTACAGAAGATTCATTCTTAAATTGCTCGACAAATTCCTCCACAACACTTTCTAGCTTTTCCATTTCTAAATCTGTAGGAGTTCCTAACACGACAATACTGTTTTTGTTTAGATAGTCAAATCTAAAGCCCATATTTAAAAGCTCATCGCTTATAGTTTTCATTATTGCAATATCAGAAGGAGGGAGTTCTACAGTTTTGGGAAATAGTAATTGTTGTGATGGACCTTCTTTGTCTTGCATTTTAAGGTAGTACTCGTACAATATCCTCTCGTGGGCTCTCTGTTGATGTATAACCATTAATCCCGATTTTATACTTGAAATGATATACTGATTATTTAATTGAAAAATTGTTTTATCGGTTTCTTCAGATCCTTCACACCAACTTTTTTCTAGTATTTCAGAGTTGTTGTTAGACTTTGGAATAGTAATATTTTCAAATAATTGCTCCCAATTTTCTGTTTTGACTTTTGGAGGTGGAGTATAATTATTCTCAGATTTTTTCTTTTCTTCAAATGGATTGTAGTTGGAGTCCACTTTTATGCTCGGCTGTTTTAGTTCTGACTTATTAGACGTCGGAATATTATCAAAAGCAGGATCTTTTTCAAAATCTAATGAAGGTACAATGTTGTGAAGGCCTAAGGCCCTTTTCACACAAGAGCGAACGATAGCGTAAATGGATTTTTCATCCTCAAATTTAATCTCTGTTTTAGTGGGGTGAATATTGACGTCAATAAATTTTGGGTCTATCTCAAAAAATAAAAAATAGGAGGGGTGGTGCTTTTCTGGGATAAGGTCCTGAAAGGCATCGCTTATACAATGGTGTAAATAACCACTTTTGATAAAACGTTGATTGACAAAGAAAAACTGTTCGCCTCGTGTTTTTCTTGAAAATTCTGGTTTCCCAACAAAACCATTGACAACAACTAGAGATGTTTCTTCTTTTACAGGGACTAATTTTTCGTTGTATCTATTTCCAAATATGCCAACAATTCGTTGTTTGAGTGTCGAAGGTGTTAGGTTAAATATTTCTTTATCATTGTGAAAAAAACTCATAGCACATTCGGGGTGTGCTAAGGCCATGCGTTGAAATTCATCGATGATATGTTTGAGTTCAACGTTATCTGATTTTAAAAAATTTCTTCTAGCAGGAACATTGAAAAATAAATTTTTAATGGATATAGATGTGCCGTTATTGGTAGCACAATTTTCTTGAGATTTCAATTCGCTACCTTCTACGATAAGTTTTGTGCCAAGTTCCTTGTCGTGAAGTTTGGTTTTTAGTTCTAAGTGAGAAATTGCTGCCATAGATGCCATAGCTTCTCCTCTAAACCCCATAGTACGAATGGAAAATAAATCGTCAGCTTTTTTGATTTTAGAGGTAGCGTGTCTTTCCAGTGACATTCTTGCATCTGTATCACTCATTCCTGAGCCGTTATCCACTACTTGGATAAGTGTTCTGCCAGCATCTTTTACTATAAGCTTGATATCAGTAGCTCCTGCATCAATAGCATTTTCAATCAATTCTTTAACAGCAGAGGACGGTCTTTGTATGACTTCACCTGCAGCTATCTGATTGGCTACGTGGTCTGGTAAAAGTTGAATAAGGTCTGACATATTAGATTTTCAATAGGGCAAAGCTAAGTAATACTAAAATTATAACGATAAGAATTATGCGTTTATTTGAGGTGCTATTTTCTTTAGAGCGTTTAGATTGTTGCCAATCTTTGCTGAATCGCAAAGTTGTTTTTCCGCTTTCAGCTGATTTTACTCTAATGTCTAAATCTTCTTTTTGGGCGTCGTAGTACCTCGTCTTGAAATCAAATTGACGATGCCTTGATGTTTTAAAAAAGCTTGGAAGTTTAGGTGCTTGCATATTACAAAAATACATAATTCTAAAGCAATAGAGTGGGGTGGTAGAATGGAAGTTTTTTATAGCTTTTTTTGCCTTGCATAATGTTTACTAACACTTGTGTCAAGTTAGCTATTTTTTATACCGATGTAAACGTTTTATCTTGACTTTTAAGTGCGATTTTACTATAAAAGTAAACATTTTTTATTTGATTTTTATAAAATACATATTTTCAGTAATTTACGAGTTTTATATGAATGAATAAAGCAATATAAATAGGTGTTTACAAGCCTTTTTTAGATGAATTTTATACCTTTCAAAGTATGATTTCACACAAATAATGTTTACATTTGTAACAGGTAGAAAAAATGGAAAATCGTATTCAAAATATCATAGAAAAGTATGAATTAAGTTCTAATACTTTTGCGCAAGAAATAGATGTAAATAGGTCTACTATATCACATATTTTGTCTGGTCGTAATAAGCCTAGTATTGAGGTCTTACAAAAGATACTGAGGCGTTTCCCTGACGTTTCAGCTAGTTGGTTATTGTTAGGTCAGGGGGCTATAGATGATACTAACTTAGCTCCTTCTTCCTCTCAAGTGCCAAAAGAAAATACTATTGAAACAGTTAAGTCAATCGATAAGATAGTCGTATTTTATTCTGATAATAGTTTTGAAGAATACAAGCCGAACAAATAAACTTTTTATTTTTGCATCATAATTACCACTTATGATGTACAAAATTCTTGTTAAACCAATCTTATTCTTATTCAATCCAGAATTTATACATCATCTCATTTTCAGAATTATAAAATTAGCCTCCTATATTCCATTTAAATTAACTGCATGGAATAAGATTTATAGGATAAATGATGAAAGACTCAAAAGAGAGTTATTTGGCTTGACTTTTGATAATCCAGTAGGTTTAGCCGCTGGTTTTGATAAAAATGGTAATGCTGCAAATATTTGGAGAGATTTTGGATTTGGTTTCGCTGAAATTGGTACAGTTACTAAATTTGCTCAACCTGGGAATCCTAAACCAAGATTATTTAGATTAGCAGAGGAAGAAGCAGCATTAAATAGAATGGGATTTAATAATAATGGTGCTGAAAATCTTGTTAAAAATTTTCTTGAACAAGGTATTGAGTTTAAAAAAAACAGGGAGAATATTTGTTTAGGGA
>CAXFOQ010000071.1:0-5140 GCA_964004705.1 uncultured Flavobacteriales bacterium
CAGGCGGTAAGCTTGTTTCACAAAGATTAGCTATTCAGTTACAACCTGCTATCCGAAACCTTGTCGAAACCACATTTCTTGATGAAGCGGATACCATAATCAATGAGGAATATAATAAGATTGCAAAAGAGGTTTTAGATACGTTTGGCAAAATGCCTATACCTAAAAAGTTCAAAAGCCTTACTGAAGTAGACCTAACAACCTTGAACGCACTCAAAACACAGTCCTTTAGTGGCTTTGAAGATATAGCAGAACGATTTCTAAAAATTATCAATGACGAGGTGTATCAAAGCACAATAGCAGGTAGACCATTTGAAGATATGGTAAGTAACATTCGGTCACATATAAATGGAGTTTACAAGCAATCCAACGTTGCAGAAATAAATGAACTGGTAGACTTCATAAACGAAAACAAATTTGATAATGCTAAAAAAGCAGAAATCGAGGAAGCAGTTAGAAAGCTACACACACAATACGCAAGTGACAGGGCAGGGAATAATCTTAGACGCTATGCAAGTCAGATTGCTCATGACTCAGTAATGCAGTTTCATGGACAGTTCACAGTAGCCAAAGCAAAAGATGCAGGGTTGACCCATTACAGATATACAGGCACACTTGTAAGGGATAGTAGACCTTTCTGTAGGAATATGCTAAATAAGACATTAACCGAAAATGAAATTAGGGATATTTGGAATAATCAAGGGTGGCAAGGCAAGTCCACAGGTGACCCATTCATAGTTCGTGGCGGTTATCGTTGTCGACATACTTGGATTCCAACTAACCCAGATTGGGATATATAGGAGTTATAAATGGCTGAAGAAAACCAAGTAGAACAAACAACCGAAAGCACTGAAGAAGAAACACCACAAGTAGAAGAAACTTCTAATGAAGTAATGTTCACAGAAGATGAAATGAATGAAATCGTTAGAAAGCGATTAGGCAAAGAAAGAGGTATTTGGTATAAAAAGCTTGGTGTTGAGGACTTTGATACGATTAAACAAGCTGTAAAGTCACAGAAGGATGCAGAAGAAAAGCAACGTATCCAAAAGGGTGAGTTTGAAGAAATACTAAAAACCAGAACCCAAGAATTTAATAAAGAGAAAGAAAACCTAGAAAGTCAGCTAAGAGATATCAAGATAAACAAGTCGTTATTATCTTCAGCATCTAGGAATAAAGCCATCAATCCAGACCAAGTAGTTGAGTTGTTAAAAACTAATATTCAACTTAATGAAAGTGGTAACGTAGAAATTCTTGATAAAAACGGAATAGCACGTTATAGTAAATCGGGTGAACTTTTGACCACAGACGAATTAGTGCAAGAGTTTCTTACACAGAACCCTCACTTTGTCAGTGCAACCCCTAGCGGTTCTGGCACAGTGTCAAATGTGGATAGGCAAGAACTCAATAAGCCTTTAAATCTGAGTGAATTAAATATGAACAATCCAGAGGACAGAAAGAAGTATGCTGAATATCGAAAGCAACGAAATTCAAAACCCTATGTGATTAACTCAAACCCTTAATTTGTTTTATTTAAAGGAGTAAAAAATGGCAAATGAAACAACCAGTAGTACCATTTCGGAACTCTACACCGAAATCGTAGCCGAAGCATTGTTCGTAGCAAGCGAGCAATCAATAATGAGAAACCTAGTCAGAAACTACACTATTGCAGGTGGCGGTAAGTCTGTTGAAGTACCAATCTATGCAACAGTGTCAGCGTCAGCCGTTAGTGAAGCATCTGACCTATCAAATACAGCCGTGAACCCATCTTCTGTAACTATTACAGCTAGTGAAGTCGGTGTAATGACCACATTGACCGATTTAGCTAGAAATTCAGCATCAAGAAATGTTGCAGGTGACATTGGTAGATTATTCGGTGAAGCTATCGCAAGAAAAGTGGATGCAGACCTATCAGCATTATTCACAGGCTTTTCAACAGAGAAAGCAGGTGGAGCAGGTCAAGAACTCACAGTGCAAGATATCTTTGAAGCAAGTGCAGAACTAAGAACAGCAAACGCACCTGCACCATATTACGGAGTCTTTCACCCAAAGCAGATATTCAACGTCAAGAAGTCTTTGACAAACACCTTTGTGGGTAGAGATACCGAATTGTCAAACGAAGCCATGCGAAGCGGTTTTGTTGGAACTATTGCAGGGGTTCAAATCTTTGAATCTTCAAATATTTCTGTAGATGGTTCAGATGACTCTATCGGTGGTGTATTCTCTCAAGACGCTCTAGCATTAGCAATGATGCAAGACCTAAAGCTTGAGACTCAAAGAGATGCTTCATTAAGAGCAGATGAAATTGTTGCTACTGCCGTTTATGGAGTTAGTGAAATCCATGATAGTTATGGTGTTAAGTTGACTGCCGACACACTAGCTACATAAAAACTATGGGGGTGGGAAACTACCCCCTTTTTTTAAGGGATTATGACAATGGAAATGGTAAAGCTTGTTAAAGGCGATAGGGTAATCGAAAGACGCAAAGTCGATTACGAAAACAATAAAAACATTTGGGGTTTACGAGGTTGGACACTTGACGATGGTAAGCCAAAAGCACAACCAAAAGTAGAGCCAAAGCCAGTAATAGAAGAAGCACCAAAGCCTAAGAAAACAAAAAAGGCTGACTAATGGCTACAAACGAATTTAATGTTGCTAATACTAGTCTACAAAAAATACAACCAGATATTCTAGGTTTTGGGATAACAACGTTTGAAGATCAACTTCAATTTGCTGAAAATGATGTAATTAGGCGAGTAAGAGAAGAATGGTGGGAAAGATACAGGCACACAGTACGCTATAAAGACATTACTAAAATAACGTCAGTAGAAATGGATAGTTCTAAACTCACAGACTCACAATGGACACAATCTGTAGTATATTTGTGTTTATGGAAGTATGTGTATCCTATTCTTACAAAATGGCGAGACCCCGACACAGGAGAGGGAAAAGATGCTTTTCAAGTACAGATAGATTTCTACAGGGATAGATATGAAGAAGAATTTCAAGCTATTCTTAGGGATGGGGTTGAGTACGATGAAGATGGTGGCGGTACAGTAAGCGATAGCGAGAAAGAACCCATACACCACTTGAGATTAGTTCGCTAATGGCAGTAGACGTAAAAGTTGACGTAAATTCTATTGAGGTCACAAGGCTTTTAAAAAGAATTACAAGTAAACAAAAGGCGGTCATAGAGAAATCACTTAAAAGAGTGTCTAATATGGCGGTTCTTATGATTACCAAGCGTACACAGGCAGGGAAGCTACCCGATGGGGGTCAAATGAGGGCATACGCACCAAGTACTGTAAGAAGCCGAAAAAAGAGGGGTAGACAAACAGGCTTTGTAGACCTTACGGACACAGGCAAGATGTTTCGTAGCTTAGATTTCAGAACAGGCGGTACAAAAAGCACATTATTCTTCTCAAACATGGAAAGAGCAAAGATAGCCAGTTATCACGACACATTTGGGGTAGGTAAAAGACGTATTACTAGACCATTCTTTGCTATAGGCAACAAAGAAGAAGATAAGCTAAAAGAAGAGTTTGCGAGTTTTTATTTCAAAGAAATGCGATTATGAGCAAAAGAGAAAATATAGCAGGTGACATAATTACAAAGCTTGATGCGGTTACAAGTCCTATTGAGTTCAAAAAGATTACACGAGAACCCTTTGAGGTTGAGGAACTAAGCGACGCACAATTCCCTGCCATGTTCATCCAATCTGGTGACGAAACAAGGGAAGTTTCTAGCATAGGTGATACAGGTGCAGGAACATATAGGGGTACGATTGATTTTCTGATTGTGGCTTTTGGCAAAGGTACAGACACAAATATTGATACAGTAAGAAACCAGATTATTGAAGTAGTTGAAGAAACACTTGATAATGATATAACAAGAAATGGAAATGCGTTAGATACACAAATTATCGAGGCATCATCAGACGAGGGTACTATTTATCCTTATGGTGGAGTTAGAATAACTGTGCGTGTAATGTATGAATTTACAAGGGGGACTGCATAATGGCTATGGATATAGTAATGGTAAAAGGAGATACCAAAGTAAAAATCTCGCCTGACTTTAAAGAGTATTATGAGAAACGAGGTTTTACAGTTGAGGGCGAAAATAAAAAAATATCAGTTGAAAAAGAAACGCAAAAAGTTATAAAAGAGTTAAAGAAAACAAAGGAGTAATAAATTATGGCAACTCATCATGGCAAAGACGCAGTAGTTCATGTTGGCGGTACTAATATCGGACAAGCAACTGGATTTACTATCGACACAACTCACGACATCGTAGAGGACACAGCATTAGGTGATTCAATGAAATCTTATGTTGTTGGTAGAGGAACATTTACAGCCTCTATTGATATGAATTTTGACGATGACGACACAGCACAAGGTAACTTAACGCAAGGTGCTAGTGTTAGTGTAGAGTTCATGCCAGAGGGTTCGGGTTCTGGAGAGCAAAAACTATCAGGAACAGGAATCGTAACTGGAATGAGTGTTGGTGTAACTTTAGATGGAGTGACTACTAGAACAGTATCTTTACAAGGTAACGGCGGCTTAACTATCGGTACAGTATAATTTAATTTATGGCTGACGATAATAAACCCGATTATTTTGACGGAATACGAAGTCATTTTGAAGACACAGAAATTAGAGTTATAGAAGTTCCTGAGTGGGGACTTGTAGGCGATAAAGCTATTTACGCAAAACCTTTTAATATGATGGAGAAATCCAAACTATTTAAGGGTGCGAATAATAACGACCTTAATATTCTAATTGATGTCATAATTGAAAAAGCGTTAGACAAAGATCATAACAAAATGTTTAATGCTACTCACATACTTAGTTTTAAAACAAAAGCAGATACAGATGTTATTGCAAGAGTATCGAATCAAATATTAGGTTCGAACTTTGATGACGCTAAAAAAAACTAAAAAATTCTGAAGTCTTTAATGTAATGGCTCTCGCTGAGAGATTACACAAAACAATTCCTGAAATATTGCAAATGAGTGTCTTTGAGTTTAATATGTGGTTGGCATATTTTGAAGAACAAAGATTAGAGATTGAACGAGAACAAAATAAATATAAAAACAAAATTAAATAATGGCTACTAAAAAAGTAAATATAGACATCGTTGCAAG
>CAXFOQ010000072.1:0-5122 GCA_964004705.1 uncultured Flavobacteriales bacterium
ACTGGAAATGGCTCTCCCCAATACCTTTGACGACTGAAAATAGCATCTCTTAGTCTGTAGTTTGTTTTACCCTTGCCTATCTCTTTTTTTTCGATGGCTAATATACCTTGTTGTATGGCTTCTTTAGCAGTAAGACCTGATAGGAAATCCGAATTATCAATGATAGCCGCTTTGTCATCGTTAGCACCTTCACTAATATCCGTATCTTTAAAAATGTTCTTTATCACAATACCAAACTTATTAGCAAAATTCCAATCCCTTTGGTCGCCACAAGGAACTGCCATTACAGCACCTGTACCATAAGATGCTAAGACATAATCTCCAATCCAAATTGGTATTTTTTCATTGGTAAAAGGGTGAATAGCATAAGCTCCCGTAAAGGCTCCCGTTACACTCTTCACATCTGACTGTCTGTCTCTTTCGGACTTCAAGGCTGCTTGTTGGCAGTAGCTTTCTATCTCCTCTTTTTGTGAGGCAGTAGTGATGAACTTTACAAGTTCATGCTCGGGTGCTAATACCATAAAAGTAACGCCATATATGGTGTCTGGTCTAGTAGTAAATACTTCTATTTGCTCACTACTATTTTCTACTTTAAAACGAAGCGATGCTCCTTCAGATTTGCCTATCCAGTTGCGCTGAATTTCTTTGATAGAATCGTTCCATTCTACTTGTTCTAAGCCTTCAAGTAAGCGTTCGGCATAGGCTGTTATTCGCATAGACCATTGCTTCATGAGTTTTTGTTCAACAGGGAAATTACCTCGTTCTGAACGACCGTCTTTTATTTCATCGTTAGCCAAAACCGTTCCTAAACCCTCACACCAATTCACCCATGTTTCGGATAAAAACGTCAGTCTGTATTTTAATAAAATGGCTTGTTGCTCGGCTTCATTACATGCCTTCCATTCTTCAGAAGTAAATTGTGGGGTATCTTCATCGCATGCAGATTGCACTAAAGCGTTTCCATTACGTTCAAATTCTTCTACTAATTCTGAAATGGGCAAAGCCTTATTATTTATATTACAATAATATGAGTTAAAAAGTTGCTTAAAAATCCACTGTGTCCACTTATAATAGTTAGGTTCTGAAGTGCGAATTTCTCTATTCCAATCGAAAGAGAAGCCTATTTTATCCAATTGTTCTCTGTAACGGTTGATATTATTTTCAGTTGTAATAGAAGGGTGTTGTCCCGTCTGTATGGCATACTGTTCTGCTGGCAAACCGAAAGAATCGTATCCCATTGGATGTAAAACATTAAACCCATTATGGCGTTTGTAACGGGCATAAATATCTGATGCTATATAGCCTAATGGATGGCCAACATGCAAACCTGCTCCCGAAGGATATGGAAACATATCTAATGCATAAAACTTGGGCTTGGAAGTATCTTCCTCAACTTTATAGGTTTGCCATTCCCTCCATCGGTCTTGCCATTTTTGCTCAATGCGATTAAAATCGTATTCCATTCTAAATTATTTTGAAAGCAAAGTTAATCAATCGTCACAACTAAGCACTAAAAATTATTACCTTAGCAAACGTAATGAAACAAGCGCAAGAAAGACATATAAAGCGTAAACTTAGAACCTCTTCTTTATCTACAATGCTAAGTATATCTTTGGTTTTACTGATGTTAGGCAGTATGGGCTTCATTTTCCTTAATACTCATCGTTTAACGAATTATATTAAAGAAAACGTAGGCTTCACTTTAATTCTACAAGAAAATATTAAAAAGGTAGACCGCCTTCAACTTCAAAAAAGTTTAGATGCTTCGCCACAGATTAAAAGTACCGAATTTATTAGTAAAGAAAATGCTGCTAGAATTTTAGAAAGCGATTTAGGAGAAGATTTTATTAGTTTTCTGGGCTTTAACCCATTATCATCATCTATTGATGTCTACATGAATGCCGAATATGCCGATGAAAGAAGTATTGATGCTATCGAAAAAGATTTGCAAAAAAGCCCCATTATCAAAGAAATAATCATTCAAAAGGATCTGATAGCCGCTATCAATACCAATGTTAGAAAGTTAAGTGTAATTTTAGTTTCCTTTTGCGCTTTGCTATTGATTGTTGCTATCGCTTTAATCAACAATACCATTCGATTGACGGTTTACTCACAGCGTTTTACTATACAATCTATGAAACTAGTGGGCGCTACCAACGCTTTTGTAAGAAAGCCGTTTTTAAGAAATGGTATCCTACAAGGTGTTTTTTCTGCTTTAATAGGGATCGTATTTTTAATTATTGCCTTGTTTAGCCTACACAAAGAAATGCCAGAATTATTATTACTTGAAGATATTCCAACGATTGGAATAATCTTTGTTGCTATTCTTATTTTTGGCGTATTGATAAGTACTATTGTTACCAACATTTCCGTTGGTAAATACCTTAAGATGAACGAAAACGATTTATATCATTAAAATTATGGAATTTAATTTTGGAAAAAGAAACTACCAGCTTATGTTTTTAGGTGTCATACTTATTATCACTGGTTACATATTGATGGCTGGAGGAAAGTCTGAAGACCCTAATGTTTTTAGCGATGCTATCTTCAGTTTTAGAAGAATGACACTTTCTGTAATATTTCTTATCACAGGTTTAGTAATCGAGGTCTTCGCTATTTTGCATAAGGCTAAAGATGAATAGTATTTTTGCGGCTATCCTACTTGGTATTATTCAAGGGCTTACAGAATTTTTACCTGTTAGTAGTAGTGGTCATTTAGAAATAACTACCTTTATTCTTGAGCATTTTGGTAGTGATGGTTTACCCGAAGAAAATATTTTAATGACGGTTGTGCTTCATGCAGCTACTGCTTTAAGCACACTCTTAATTTTTAGAGATGAAGTCGCTCAGATTTTAAGAGGGTTGCTACAATTTAAATGGAATAAAGAGTTTCAATTTTCATTAAAGATTATTCTTTCTATGTTTCCTGCAGCATTAGTTGGAGTGCTTTTTGATGAGCAAATAGATGCTCTCTTTGGTGGTAGAGTCTTATTGGTTGGAAGTATGCTAATCGTTACCGGTTTACTCCTTTTTGTTGCTGATAAAGCTAAAAATACAACTCAATCTGTCAGTTTTGGACGATCCTTAATAATAGGTATAGCTCAGGCTATTGCTATTCTACCAGGTATTTCAAGGTCAGGAGCTACAATTTCTACTTCTGTTATTCTTGGTATTGATAGAGAAAAAGCAGCACGATTTTCTTTTTTAATGGTTGTTCCTCTCATATTTGGTAAGATTACAAAAGATATTTTAAGCGGTGATATGGTATCAGAAAGTGCAGCTCTAATTCCCTTAATAGCTGGGTTCTTGGCTGCCTTTATTACAGGTCTAATCGCTTGTAAATGGATGATAACATTAGTCAAAAAAAGTCAGCTTAAGTATTTTTCTTACTACTGTTTTACCATAGGAATTTTGGCTATTATTTTCACTGTACTTTAGATGATTAATTACATAGAGGGACACACTTTACTTATCAATAAACCGTTACGATGGACTTCTTTTGATGTTGTAAAAAAAATACGTAATACACTTCGTTCAGCTCTACAACTTAAAAAGATAAAAGTAGGACATGCAGGTACACTGGACCCTTTAGCCGATGGACTTCTCATAGTTTGTACTGGAAAATTCACTAAACGCATTAATGAATTTCAAGCCCAAGAGAAAGAATATTCAGCTGAATTTACATTAGGTGCAACGACACCCTCTTTTGATTTGGAAACAGAGGTCAATGAAACCTTCGAGTATAATCATATTACCGAAGATATGCTCAAAATAACTGCTGAATCATTGACTGGTAATATCTTGCAAACACCGCCTATTTATTCAGCAATAAAACAGGATGGTAAACGCCTTTACGAACATGCCAGAAAAGGAGAAGATATAAAAATAAAAGAGAGAATGGTTCATGTTTCAAAATTTGAAATAATTAAAGTAGAAATGCCAAAAGTCTATGTTAGAATTGTAAGTAGTAAAGGGACTTACATCCGTTCGTTAGCACAAGCGTTTGGGAAAAAGCTCAATAACGGCGCACACTTGAGCCAACTAACAAGAACACGAATTGGAAAATTTGAGCTGAGTCAAGCAATTGAAATTCAAGAGTTTATAGATTCTTTTTCTGTCACAAATAATCCAGCAACTGAATATTAATTTAGTATATTTGCGCACTTTTTTACTAAGAATATAAGAATATCATGATAAAAAGAAAGCTCTCACAATTTAATTTTGATTTACCAGAAGAACTTTTAGCAGAAAGACCTGCTTACAACCGAGACGAATCTCGATTAATGGTAGTCAATAGAAATACAGGTGAAATCGAACATAGACAATTTAAAGATTTGGTAGACTATTTCGATGAAGGTGATGTTATGATTTTCAATGATACCAAAGTTTTTCCTGCTAGGATGTATGGTAATAAAGAAAAGACCGGCGCTAGAATAGAAGTCTTTTTATTAAGAGAATTAAACAAAGAAAATTTATTGTGGGACGTATTGGTAGATCCTGCCCGTAAGATAAGAATTGGTAATAAACTATACTTTGGTGAAGACGATAGTTTAGTAGCAGAAGTTATTGACAACACCACTTCTAGAGGTAGGACCTTGCGTTTTCTTTACGATGGTAGTTATGAAGAGTTTAGAGAAAAACTAAATGAATTAGGTGAAACTCCATTACCAAAATACATCAAAAGAGAGCCAGACGCTGAAGATGAAGAACGCTATCAAACCATCTATGCTAAAACAGAAGGTGCTGTAGCTGCACCAACAGCAGGTTTACATTTCAGTCGTGAACTTATGAAGCGATTAGAAATCAAGGGGCTTGAGTTTGCTAACCTTACTCTACATATTGGACTTGGGACTTTTAGACCAGTAGAGGTAGAGGATCTAAGTAAGCACAAAATGGACTCTGAAGAAGTTATCATTAGCGAAGAAACAACAAATACTATTAATACAGGTATCAAAGAAAAAAGAAGAGTTTGTGCTGTTGGAACAACCACAATGAGAGCTATTGAAACATCAGTAACAACCCAAGGGCTAATGACTCCATTTACAGGTTGGACAAATAAATTCATTTATCCTCCCTACGATTTCAATATTGCTAATTGTATGATTACCAACTTTCACACTCC
>CAXFOQ010000073.1:0-4932 GCA_964004705.1 uncultured Flavobacteriales bacterium
TTGATTATGCTCGACAGTTAGACGAAAATGAGAACTTAGAGAATAAATTTAAAGGCAAAAACTTTGTTTTTGATGAGCGTTTGTCAGAACGTATAAGTAAAGATATTATTAGCAGTTGTCATCAGTGTGGTGAGCCTTCGGATAAACACGTCAATTGCAACAACGTCAATTGTAACCTGTTATTCATACAATGCCTTAGTTGTCAAGAAAAACACCAGCAATGTTGTTCTTCAGATTGTTTAGATATTATTCAATTATCTCATGAAGAACAACAAAAATTGCGTCAAGGAATAGAAAATAAAAAGCGTTTTCACAGTCATAAAAAGATAGATTTATCGAAAGCTTTTAATGAATAATTTTTTTCATAACTTACTAAAAAATTAAAGTATGCCATTTTATCACAAATTGGGGAAGATACCCCACAAAAGACACACCGTTTTTTCTAAACCAAAGGGCGGAATATATTATGAGCAATTGTTTGGGACAGTCGGTTTTGACGGTATGTCCTCTTTATTATACCATACTCACCGACCGACAATGGTTAAAGATATTAAAGGAGCAAAAGATATAAGTCCCAAAGTTGCAATTGAAAAAAACCTGAAGTCGCTTAGTTTGAAAGGCTTTAATGTAAAGCCTACTGAAGACTATTTAGAAAGTAGAGTCGCTGTACTTATCAACAACGATTGTCACATTTCATTGGCTGCACCTCAGCAATCTATGACGGATTATTTTTATAAAAATGCCGATTGCGATGAGATGGTATTTGTTCACAAAGGAACAGGAACTTTACGCACCATCGTAGGTAACCTAAATTACGGGCCTGGCGATTATCTGATGATACCTCGAGGTATGATATACGCCTTTCAATTCGACACAGAAGACAACCGACTTTTCATTGTTGAGTCAACAAGTCCAATGTATACGCCAAAGCGTTATCGTAACTGGTTTGGTCAGATGTTAGAGCATTCTCCTTTTTGTGAGCGTGATTTACGTCAGCCTCAAGATTTAGAAACTCACGATGAATTGGGAGACTTTACTATGATGATAAAAAAGGAAGGTATGTTACACGAATACGTTTACGCTTCGCATCCTTTTGATGTTATTGGTTGGGACGGCTACAACTACCCTTACGCTTTTTCAATTCACGATTTTGAGCCTATAACTGGTCGAGTACATCAACCACCACCAGTCCATCAAACTTTTGAGGCAGCTGGTTTTGTAGTGTGTTCATTCTGCCCTCGACTTTACGATTATCACCCTGAGGCCATTCCAGCACCTTACAACCATTCGAATATTGACTCGGATGAGGTCTTGTATTATGTAGATGGTGACTTTATGAGTAGAAATCATATAGATCAAGGGCAAATCACTTTACACCCTGCCGGTATTCCTCACGGGCCACATCCTGGCGCAGCGGAGCGTAGTATTGGGCAAACCCAAACGGAAGAATTAGCAGTAATGGTTGATACGTTTAAACCCCTAAAAGTAACTCAAGCAGCTATGGATTTAATAGATGGAGATTATCATCAATCTTGGTTAGACTAATAATATATAAAGCATATAACTATGTCAGCAGATATTAAAAATTTAAAAAATCTTCAAAACACAGAATACAGTTTAAAAAAGTTGTTCGATGATGCAGAAGATTTCTTGCCTTTACTCGGCACAGATTATGTGGAGTTGTATGTGGGTAATGCTAAGCAGTCGGCACATTTCTACAAAACAGCCTTTGGCTTTCAGTCGGAAGCTTATGCAGGTCTGGAAACAGGTGTAAAAGACCGTGTTTCTTATGTTTTAAAACAAGACAAAATACGTTTGGTATTGACTACTCCACTTACTGAAGGAGGACCTATTAATGAACACATCAATAAGCACGGTGATGGTGTTAAGGTTGTTGCTCTATGGGTAGAAGATGCTACTAAGGCTTGGGAAGAAACGACTAAGCGTGGTGCAAGGTCTTTTATGAAGCCGACAGCTGAAGAAGACGACTTTGGCAAAGTGATTCGTTCTGGAATTCACACCTATGGTGAGACAGTACACATCTTTGTTGAAAGAAAAGCCTATGATGGGGCTTTTTTACCGGGTTATAAAAAATGGGAAAGCCATTATAATCCCGCACCTACAGGACTGAAATTCATTGACCATATAGTTGGTAATGTCGATTGGAACGAGATGAATACTTGGTGTGAATTTTATGCCAAAGTGATGGGTTTTGCTCAAATCATTTCTTTCGATGATAAGGACATTTCTACCGATTATACGGCACTTATGAGTAAGGTAATGAGTAATGGTAATGGACGTATTAAATTCCCGATTAACGAACCCGCGGAAGGCAAGAAAAAATCACAAATCGAAGAATACATTGATTTTTACAATGGGCCGGGTGTTCAGCACATTGCTGTAGCTACCGATGATATTGTTGCTACTGTTTCGGCTATGCGTGACAGAGGGGTAGAGTTTTTGTATGTTCCTGACAATTACTACGATGACTTGCTAGAAAGAGTAGGGAACATCGATGAAGATGTTGAAATTCTTAAGCAACAAGGTATTCTTATCGATAGAGACGATGAGGGTTATTTGTTACAATTGTTTACTAAGCCTGTTGTGGATAGACCTACTATGTTCTTCGAAATCATTCAACGTAAAGGAGCTCAATCTTTTGGTAAAGGAAATTTCAAAGCCTTATTTGAGGCCATAGAAAGAGAACAAGGGAATAGAGGAACCTTATAAACTTCTGATTTCAAACTATAAAAAAAGCCCCAAATTGGGGCTTTTTTTGTATATAAAATTTGATGTTATTTCAATCTGATATTAAGCTCATCTAGTTGCGCATTGTCAATTTTTGATGGGGCGTCAATCATAACGTCTCTTCCTGAGTTATTTTTTGGGAAAGCGATGAAGTCTCTAATACTTTCTTGGCCACCAAAGAGCGAGCAAAGTCGGTCAAAACCAAAGGCAATACCTCCGTGTGGTGGTGCGCCATATTCAAAGGCATTCATCAAAAATCCAAATTGGTCTTTGGCTTCTTCTTCCGTAAAGCCTAAGTGCTGAAACATTAATCGCTGTAATTCTTTGTCGTGAATACGGATAGAACCGCCGCCTAATTCTGTGCCATTCATGACCAAATCATAAGCATTGGCACGTACTGCCCCTGGATCACTCTCTAGCTTATCAATGTCATGTGGCTTTGGCGAAGTGAAAGGGTGGTGCATAGCGTGGTAGCGTTCGGTCTCTTCGTCCCATTCTAATAATGGAAAATCGACGACCCAAAGCGGTGCGAATTCATTGGGCTTTCTTAGTCCCAACTGTTCAGCAACTTTCAAACGCAATTCGTTCATTTGCTTACGTACCTTATCGGTTTCTCCAGACAATAAGAACATTAAGTCACCAGGCTCGGCATTCATTTTCTCTGCCCACTTAGCTAGGTCTTCTTGATTGAAAAATTTATCTACTGAAGATTTAAAAGTACCATCGGTATTATATTTGCAATAGATAAGTCCTTTAGCACCAATTTGTGGTCTTTTAACGAAGTCTGTCATAGCGTCTAACTGCTTACGACTCCATTCGGCACAGCCTTTAGCACAAATACCAACTACCAATTCGGCACTGTCAAATACCACAAAATTATTTTGCTGAGTGAGGGCATTCATTTCATTGAAGGTCATTTCAAAACGGATATCTGGCTTGTCTGAACCGTATAGACGCATAGCATCGTCATAGGTCATTCTAGGAAACTTATCCAACTCAACGCCTTTTATTTCTTTCAAGAGGTGGCGTGTTAAACCTTCAAACATATTGAGGATATCTTCTTGCTCAATGAAAGACATTTCGCAGTCTATCTGAGTAAATTCAGGTTGTCTGTCGGCTCTCAAATCTTCATCTCTAAAGCATTTTACGATTTGATAGTATTTGTCAATACCTCCGACCATAAGCAATTGCTTAAAGGTTTGGGGCGATTGAGGTAGGGCATAAAATTGACCTTCATTCATACGAGATGGCACAATAAAATCACGAGCTCCTTCAGGGGTAGATTTGATGAGGTAGGGAGTTTCTACTTCTATGAAATCTTGAGAATCAAGATACTTTCTCGTTTCGGTTGATAGTCGGTGTCTTAGGGCTAGATTTTCTCTAACAGGATTTCTGCGAATATCTAAATAACGGTATTGCATACGCAAATCGTCACCGCCATCGGTTTGGTCATCAATTGTAAACGGTGGTGTTTTGGCACTATTCAGTACGTTCAATTCTTGCACTTCTATTTCTATATCACCAGTTGGGATATTTTTATTTTTGCTAGAACGTTCAATGACTTTGCCACGAACCTGAATCACATATTCACGACCTAATTTTCTTGCATGTAGGCACAAATCGGATTTCGTGTCCATATTAAAAGCTAGTTGAGTGATACCGTATCTATCTCTCAAATCGACAAAGGTCATTCCTCCTAAATCTCTAGTCTTTTGTACCCAGCCGCTAAGGGTTACTTCTTCTCCAATATGTCCTTGACGTAAATCGCCGCAATGATGTGTTCTTAACATTATAGTTGTTTTACAAAGCGTCAAAATTACGATAATTTTGAATTAAAAAGCTACTTTTGCTAGATGTTACAAGACCATTCTGATGACTATTTTATGAAAAAGGCTTTGGCAGAAGCTCAAAAAGCCAAAGAATTAGATGAAGTGCCAGTAGGTGCTGTAGTCGTTTGTGATAATCAAATTATTGCTCGAGCTCATAATTTTACCGAGCGTCTCAACGACGTTACAGCCCATGCTGAGATGCAAGCGTTTACTGCTGCTGCCGATTATTTAGGCGGCAAGTATTTGAATGAATGCACTCTTTATGTGACTTTAGAGCCTTGCGTAATGTGTGCTGGAGCGTCTTATTGGACTCAGCTCAAAAAGATAGTTTTTGGGGCAAGTGATGAAAAACGAG
>CAXFOQ010000074.1:0-4863 GCA_964004705.1 uncultured Flavobacteriales bacterium
TCTTATTGGACTCAGCTCAAAAAGATAGTTTTTGGGGCAAGTGATGAAAAACGAGGGTTTAGAGCGATGGCGGGACAGGTATTACACCCCAAGACAGAGCTAGTAGGTGGTGTAATGGAACAAGAGTGTAGCGAAATAATTCGTGATTTCTTTGTTAATAAACGTCAACTGAAGTAATTTTGTACCACTAAATAAAAAAATATGTATCCAGAAGAAATTTGTACACCTATGCGCTTGGATTTGACCGAAGCGGGTTTTGAAGAAATGCGTAATGCTCAGGAAGTTGACGCTGTACTGTCAGAAAAGAGAGGCTCTGTCTTAGTAATGATAAATTCGGTATGTGGTTGTGCTGCTGGTAATGCTCGTCCGGCTGTTAAGATGGCGGCAAAACACAGCAAAGTCCCTAATAGGTTAACGACTGTTTTTGCAGGACAGGACAAAGAAGCGGTAGCTAAAGTTAGAGATTACTGTTTGCCTTACCCTCCATCTTCTCCATCGATAGCTTTATTCAAAGATGGAGAATTGGTTCACTTTATAGAAAGACATCATATAGAAGGTCGTCCAGCAGAAATGATAGCTGAAAACCTCATGCAGGCTTTTGACGAAAACTGCTAAGAGTTGTTTTTTAATACCGTAGGCACTTTGAAATAATCAGAGTCTTTATCCGGAGCATTTTTAAGTGCCTTTTCTTTGGGTAGGTGTTCGCCGACTTTATCTTCTCTCAGCTTATTGACTTCCTCATTGATATAGACTAAAGGTTCTATGTCATCAGTGTTTAATGTATTTAACTCATCGACAAAGGCTAAGATTTTATTTAAATCTTGTTCCATTTTGCTTTTTGCTTCTTGGCTGAAATCTAGCTGACTGAGTTTAGCTAGTTTTTCAATTAGTGTTTGGTCAATTTTCATATCGAATCAATTCCTTTTCAATGGTGTTAAATACTTTATTTTTTAGGTCTTCTATACTATAAGTCGAGCAATTGTCAATGGGTTGATGAATGGTTATTCTAGCCCTTTGCGGTTTTCCTTTCATATATTGAATGGGAAAAATTTGCTTGTTGTCGGCAAAGGTAATAGGAATTATACTAACATTCTGTTCTACTGCCAATCTAAAAGGGCCATTTTTGAATTTTCCTAGGCGTAAACTTTCTTTTACAATGCCCCCCTCAGGAAAAATAACCATATTCTGTCCATCTTTTATTTTTTGTCCAGCTTGTTCAAAAGCAGCATACGAATTTCTCAAACTTGCTCGATTGACTAAAACATTAAAACGTTTGTAATAGTAGCCAAAGATGGGGTATTTGCTAATGGAGGCTTTTCCAATAAATGCTATGGGCTTTTTACTCAAAAAAAACATCATTGGTATATCTATTGTTGAGGTGTGATTGCTACAAAACAGATATTGTTTTTTAGGGTCTAGTTTGTACTCTTTATTGACTTTTGGGAATATACCACTTGCATACATCATGAATTTACTGATACAGTGCAAAAAGAAATATAGGACAGGGTAAAACCTAGGACTTAGCGTCATAAAAATAGTAATCGGCAATAGGACAAGAAAGGGTATGGCAAAGCACAAAGCGAACCATAATCGCCATAATAAGCTGAGTATCCCTTTTATTATCTTCATAAGTACAA
Organism: uncultured Flavobacteriales bacterium; assembly: GCA_964004705.1. GTDB lineage: Bacteria > Bacteroidota > Bacteroidia > Flavobacteriales > UBA7312 > UBA8444. The sequence goes on from CAXFOQ010000074.1 coordinate 1,638, forward strand.
ACAAAAATAGCTATTTAGATGGCATATTTACAGCAATTCTTATTTTTACACTCTAAAATTTAACGCATGGCAAGAGTTTTAACTGGCATACAGAGTACAGGAGTTCCTCATTTGGGTAACATTCTTGGTGCAATTATTCCCGCCATAGAATTATCCAAAAACCCTGCTAATGAGAGTTTGCTATTTATTGCGGACTTACACTCTTTAACGACTATAAGAGATGCCGAGCTATTGAGGCACAACACCTATGCTACGGCAGCTACTTGGTTGGCTTTTGGTTTTGATACCTCTAAAAATATTTTTTATCGTCAATCGGATTGTACTGAAGTATGCGAACTGACATGGTATTTAAATTGTTTTACGCCTTTCCCTATGCTGGCAAATGCTCACTCTTTTAAGGATAAAACCAATAGATTGTCTGATGTAAATTCTGGCTTGTTTACTTATCCAGTACTAATGGCGGCAGACATTTTGCTGTACGATGCAGAAATTGTGCCTGTGGGAAAAGACCAACAACAACACCTAGAAATGACACGAGATATTGCGGGTTCTTTTAACCATACTTATGGTGATACTTTGGTATTGCCAGAGACCCAAATTGATGAGCGTGTTATGACTATTCCAGGTACTGACGGCCAAAAGATGAGCAAGTCGTACGACAATTTTATAGACATCTTTTTGCCAGAAAAGACGTTGCGCAAACAAATTATGGGGATTGTTACTGACAGTACGCCGCTTGAAGAACCTAAAGATTGGTCTTCTTGTAATGTGTTTCAGTTGTATCAGTTAATGGGTTCTGATTCTCAAATTGCTGAACTCAAAGCTAAATACGAAGGTGGTAATTTCGGTTATGGACACGCCAAACAAGCCTTGTACGAGCTTATTTTGGAACGCTATTCAAAAGAGAGAGAACGCTTTGATTATTTGATGCAAAATACCGACGAGATAGAGTCGGAGTTGTTAAAGGGGGCAGAAAAAGCCAAAGTTATTGCCCGGTCGGTACTTAAGAGAGTCAGACAAAAGGTAGGCTATTAAAGGTGAGTTAAAAACAACTGTTTTTTTATCACAAGCATTCAATTATTTTATTTCTAATCCGTACTTATTTCTGTATTTTCTGTTAAGGACTTTTTGCTTGTTGTTTAAGTCGATATCTTGGCCTTTAATGAAAGCGAATTTCACATCATTGCCTAGCATGTCTAATGCATCACCTTTAGAAATAAAGAAGGTAGCATCCATGCCAGCTTTAATTTGACCGGTATGTTCATCAATTCCCAAAATTTCGGCTGTATTTAGTGTCAACGCTTTAACAGCTTCTTCATAGGGTAAGCCGTGTGCTACGGCTGTACCAGCAGAAAACGGTAGGTTACGCTGTCCCATAGCTTCCATATCTCCTTGATAGCAAAAGGCAAATTTAACGCCAGCTTCATGTAAAATAGCAGCTTGTTTGTAAGGCACATCAACACCAGTACTTTCAGTGGCAGGTAGTCTATGGATACGATCCAATATGACAGCTATATTATTTTCTTTTAAGAAAGCAGACATTTTATGAGCTTCTCGGGCTCCAACAATTGCCATATGTTTGACTCCCATTTTTTTGGCAAATAAAATGGCATCAGTCATTTCTCTTTGCAAATTGGCATGTATATACAGTCTTTTTTCTCCACTAAAAAGTCCTTGCATAGCCATCATAGGTAAATCATTAACGGTACTTTTGCTTTCATAAAAACTCTTACTTTTTACAAAGTAATCCTCCATTTCTTGGCATTGCATGTCGTATTCATCAGTCTTTTTGATGTCGCCAGGTTCAGCCCACCAGCCTGTTTGCACGAAGTAACGAGGCCAATTGAGGTGTATGCCATCGTCAGATTTAAGTACAGCATCTTCCCAGTTCCAACCTTCTAATTTCATCACTGAGGAGCTTCCCGTAATACGTCCACCTTGTGGTGCTATCTGAGCCAATAAAACTCCATTACTTCTAATTGTAGGGATAATAACACTTTCGGCATTATAGGCTATCAACGAACGCACATGTGGTTTGAATGTTCCCGTTTCTCGATAATCATTAGTCGCTCTAACTGCACTAATTTCAGTGATACCTAAAGTCGTATTAGTAGCTATAAAAGCAGGGTAGACGTGGTGGTCATAAATGTGTATGATGGTATCAAAAGCTTGAGGGTTAATGCGAATAGTTTTAGCATTAGCCACCATTTCGAATTTACCATTATTGACTGAAATAGCCGATACATCAATGAATTCTCCATTGCCAAGATGAGCTTTACCGCCTAAGAATAAAATGTTTTGTCCAAAACCGATTAGTGGAGCAAAAAGTAGGGATAAAAGAATATGTTTCATATTGTATTTTTTAGTGTAGATGATTGTCATGTTTACCGTCTTCAAGAGTGTCGCAATGGTAGTGAATGCGTTGTTCTGCTTTTACTACTTGAGTAGGTTTTCCTGCTTTTTTATCGCTCAGCATTTTCTGTATAAGTCGAGCACGTTCTTGGGTGTTACGTTGTCTTAGCTTTAAGTCTTTTTCAGCATCAAAGTAACAATGCCCGTCGACATAGGTTTGTTGTACTTTTGCATAAACCGATAAAGGATTGTCAGTCCAAAGTACGATATCGGCATCTTTGCCTGATTTGATACTACCTACTCTATGGTCTAGGTGCAATAATTTAGCAGGGTTGAGTGTAACCATTTTCCAAGCTTCTTCTTGGCTAACACCTCCGTATTTAACGGCTTTGGCTGCTTCTTGATTTAGTCGTCTTGCCATTTCAGCATCATCTGAGTTTATGGCAGTAACGATACCCATATCGGCAAGAATAGAGGCATTGTGTGGTATAGCGTCATTGACTTCAAACTTATAAGCCCACCAATCTGAAAAGGTAGATGCCCCAGCACCGTGTTCTTTCATCTTGTCTGCCACCTTATACCCTTCCAAAATGTGAGTAAAGGTATTCAAGGTAAAGTCCATTGAATCTGCTACATGCATTAGCATATTAATCTCTGATTGTACGTAAGAGTGACAAGTGATAAAGCGCTCGCTATTTAGGATTTCTACTAAGGTATTCATCTCTAAATCTTCTCTTGGGGCTTGAGTTCTTCTTTTTTCTGATAAAGATAAGGCGTTATAGTTTTGCCACTCTTTTTCGTATACCTTTGCTCGCATAAAGTGGTCGTAAAATACTTGTTCTACACCCATTCGTGTTTGTGGGAATCGAATACG
>CAXFOQ010000075.1:0-4811 GCA_964004705.1 uncultured Flavobacteriales bacterium
TCTATGCTGTTTATTGGAAAATCTACTATTAAATGCTGCCAAGATTGATAATCTAACAAATTATCATTCATACTTGCTCTAAATAAGCCTATCTCCGTAGCAGCATATATACTATCCCCTTTAAAACACAAATCATTGACCCCTAGATTTCCGTTAGCATTCAAATAAAAGGTGTTTGCAATTTCCCTTTTTTCAGTATTTAACTCTATAATTCCGAAGGAACACGACAAGTAGGCCGTATTGTTATAAAAGGTGATGTTATTTATGGATTTTCCCCCAACAATATTTTCCCTTTCTATATCAAGCATGCTGTAAATGCTATTGTCTCTAATGATATCCACTTTAGTGCTGTTGTAAGCTACAATTAGGGTGTTTTTTTGAGGATCCTTTGCCATTGCAGCTACTCCTACATCGCTCAAGCCATTAATAGTGCTGAGTCTATTTAGAGTTTGTTCTTCAACATCTAAATAAAACAAGCTGTTCTCAGTAGCCACATATATTTTACCACCCATTTTGGCTAATGAAATAGCATTATTATATGGTAAATAATCACGCCATTGACCAACTTCCGAGTTTTGGCAATGGCTGTTAATAGCAGTTAAAATGATAAGATTAAATAATAAATATTTCACAAGTGCAAATTACTAAACTTATAACTATTGTTTACTTATTATATTGTTAGAAACAAAACTCATTTATATTTGTGATTATATTGTAGGCTCCGTAGTTCAACTGGATAGAATATCAGATTTCGGCTCTGATGGTTGGGGGTTCGAATCCCTCCGGAGTCACTTTATAACTCTTTAACCAGAAATAAATTATTAAAATGAGAATTGACAAACTTGATGGTTTACGAGGCTTTTGTAGCCTAATGGTAGTTTTATATCATTACCCCCAGTCCTTTTTACCTGATTTTATTTTTAGTAATTCTTTTATTAGAGAGTCTTGGAGTTTTGTAGATTTTTTCTTTGTTCTTAGTGGTTTTGTAATTTCTTATAACTACTCAACACTCTCAAGTTCTAATGATTTTTGGATGTACATAAAAAAACGCTTTATAAGACTATATCCATTATTGCTTTTTACGACTATAGTTTTTTTTCTTTTCAAGTTACTTTCTGACAACTTTTTCGCTGATTTAGTTAATAGTCCAAAAGGGATTAAGCTATACCTTATAGATTGTCTCAACACCCTTCTGATGTTAAATTCTACCCCTGCCTTTGGTGAGATGTCTAAATATTTAGGAATGAATCACCCTTCTTGGAGTGTTTCTGCCGAATTCATCTCATACGTTTTGTTTGGTCTAACATCTTTATTTTTCTTTAACAAAAAGCAACTTTATCTTCTTGTTGTTACTGGTTTGTGTATTGTGGTTTATGTTATTAAGGAACAGTATGTTGCTTCTAATTATACTTGGTTTTTTCTGCGTGGGATAATAGGCTTTAACATGGGCTGTGTCGTATATTGGGCATATAATAAAAAGTTTTCTGTCAAAAACAACTTAGAACTCACATTACCTTTCCTAATTGTAGTTGTATTTCATGTTTTTCACAACTATGAATTTAGTTTTAAAGAGCCCCTTAATTTAATCTTTAAGCCATTACTTTTTAGTTTTATTATATTAGTTTTGCTTAAAACCAATCATTATTTCAGCAAGTTCTTAGAGTCAAAACCCTTAAAGTTTTTGGGCAAAATATCTTACTCTATTTACCTTAATCACATTTTATTGCTCTTAGCCTTACCTCGAATTACATTTAACTTTTTCGGACTGCATCAGTCGTCTTACACTGAACTTTTAGTTTTATTACTCACTATAGTTGTTGTTATTTTGTACTCAACGCTTACCTTCACTTACATTGAGTCGTCTTTTGCAAGAACATTAAAAAAACGGTTAAATGAACAATAAAAAACCACATTTATTAGAATTTATTCAAAAACCCCATTAAAAAATTGTAATTGCCTGATTTTCAGCATTTTGCGAGAAGCCTCTCAGAAAGCGCCTAAGCGACTGATTTGGTTTTTTGACCCACACACGCCCGCGAGAGGCCTTTTGTCCTTAAACAGCCTTATTTTGCTTTTTTAAGCTGTTCTATGATTTTTGCCTATTAGGGTCTTGGCTTTTGCTAAGTTTTAGCTCTTGAATTAATAAATGTTTCACGTGGAACAGTTGTAAACACAAATCATCGTTTAGTTTAGGTTGTTCGGTTAGAAAATACGCTAAATCATCTGCCCATGAACACTAGCAATATGTTTATATCAGAGGGAGAAACACCACTTATTCTTGATGCTTGACCTATCGTTTCTGGTCTTACATGGTTTAGTTTTTCTCTTGATTCTGAAGAAATGGCGTTTAGCTTGCTGTAGTCAAAAGTCTTAGGTATTCTAATCCCTTCAAGTTTGTTAAGTTTTAATACCGTTTCTTTTTCTCTTTCAATATAGCCATTATATTTAATTTGTATTTCAGCCTGTTCAAGGCCTTCTTGACTTATGTTTTTCGTCTTTTCCTTAATGCCTTTTATTTTTAATAAGTTCTCAAGTTTAATTTGAGGTCTGCTTAAAATTTTACCAACCTTGTTTTTTTGCTTAATTGGACTGCTATTCTTGGTTTCTAAGATGGGATTAATATCATCTGGGTTTATGCTTTCTTTTTCAAAATAAGCCAAGGCTTTTTTGGTGTTGTTTAGTTTCTCTTCTAGCTTGGCCATTCTTAGATCTTTCACTAAGCCTATCTCCTTGCCCTTTTGGGTTAGTCTTATATCGGCGTTATCTTGCCTTAACAAGATTCTGTACTCTGCTCTTGAGGTAAACATGCGATATGGTTCATCTGTGCCCTTAGTTACTAAATCGTCGATCAGGACACCAATATATGCCTCTGATCGGCTTAGAATAATAGGGTTTTCACCTTTAACTTGTCGGTGTGCGTTTATTCCAGCCATTAATCCTTGACAAGCGGCCTCCTCATATCCTGTTGTTCCGTTTATTTGTCCCGCAAAATATAAACCTTCAACTAGTTTGGTCTCAAGACTTCTTTTGAGTTGTGTTGGGGGGAAATAATCGTATTCTATCGCATAGCCCGGTCTAAAGATTTTGGCCTTTTCAAAACCTGGGACTAGTCGTATAGCTTCGTATTGTATGTTTTCAGGAAGAGAAGTTGAAAAACCATTTACATATACTTCCACTGTATCCCACCCCTCAGGCTCAACAAATATTTGATGTCTATTTCTTTCAGCAAAGCGTTCTATTTTATCTTCTATTGAGGGACAATATCTTGGTCCGAGACCTTGTATTCGACCATTAAACATGGGCGATTTCTCAAAGCCAGTTCGCAAGACATTATGTACTTTTTCGTTGGTGTAGGTAATGTAGCAACTTCTTTGTGTTTGAAGTGGTGGTGTATCTAGAAAAGAGAACTTAGACGGATTTATATCCCCCGCTTGTTCTTCCATTTTACTATAATCTAGTGAACGCCCATCTACTCTAGGTGGTGTTCCTGTTTTCATTCGACCACTTTCAAAGCCCAAAGCGTTCAAACAAGCCGTAAGTCCTCTTGCCGCTCTCTCTCCTGTTCTGCCACCACCAAATTGTTTTTCACCAATATGAATAGTTCCGTTCAAGAAGGTTCCGTTAGTTAGGATCACGGTATTTGTTTTTATTTCGATTTCCATACCGGTTTTTACACCAACTACTTTGCCATTTTCAACGATAAGGTCAGTGACCATGTCTTGCCAGAAATCAACATTATCGATAGACTCTAAGGTCAAACGCCATTCCTCCGCAAAACGCATTCTATCGCTTTGTGCTCTAGGGCTCCACATAGCTGGTCCTTTTGAACGGTTTAGCATTCTAAACTGAATCATTGTTTTATCTGTGATAATACCAGAATAACCTCCTAAAGCATCAATTTCTCTTACTATTTGCCCTTTGGCAACACCCCCCATAGCGGGGTTACACGACATTTGTGCTATTGTCTGCATATTCATAGTCACCAACAGAACTGAAGAGCCTAAATTGGCTGCTGCTGCTGCTGCTTCACAACCCGAGTGCCCCCCCCCAACTACTATGACGTCATAAGTCTTTGAAAACATTGTAATATTTTGTATATCAGTATGTTAAGCCTTTTTTGAGAGGTAAAAATTCTCTTTACTTCTCATTGTTTCGGTATCTACTTCGGATTTGTCCTTATAACCCACCAGATGAAGCACACCGTGTATTATTACCCGTCTAAGTTCGGTTTCAAACGGTACTGCAAAGGTAATAGCATTTTCTTTTACTCTTTCTATACTGATAAAAATATCACCAGAAAGACGGTTTTTCTCTGTATAATCGAACGTTATTATATCTGTAAACGTATCGTGTTGTAGATACTCTTGGTTTTTCTTTAAAAGATATTGATCGTCACAAAAAATGTAATTGATTTCTCCTAACTCTTTGTTTTCTGTACTAATAGCATCCTCAAGCCACTTTGTAATAGACTCATTGTCTTTTAGCTGAAAATCACATTCACTATGATAGCAGATATTACTCTCCATTTTCTTTGAAATAGTCTTTTACTTTGTTTTTGTAAAAAGGCGTAAATGAAGGTGGTATTGTGCGTAAAAGCTCCTCCTGTTTTTCCTTTTCTTTTTGATAATCTTCGAAAGGATTGATTAACCTTTTTGATAAATTATCCATCCATTCATTAGATTGCCTTTGCTTGTCTTTGTCTCGTTCTCGTTGTGCCTTCTCGGCCTCGAGTAATCGACTCATGATACTTTCTTGCCTGAGTAATGTTTCTCGTGTTATTTGGTCATTGATGATGTCGACTTCATTTTCCT
>CAXFOQ010000076.1:0-4727 GCA_964004705.1 uncultured Flavobacteriales bacterium
AATACTAAAGAACTTGAATAAGAGTAAAATTGCAACAGTTACAACTTTACCAAAGTCAACCGACAATGTATCCGCAACAGCGGATCACATGTCGTTGAATGAAGAAAATTCTGTTTCGCAGATTTCTGCAGAACAAAAGAAAAAAACAAAACGTGCAATTGAACTGCAAAAGAAATTCAAACAAGACTATGAAGATTTTAAAGTCTACCAAATTGAAAGGGATGTTGTCACAACCAATTTTAAAAACAAAAAAATAAAGCTGAAGAAATGAGCGATGTTAAACGGAAGATAGTCCACGTTAATAAAGAAGAATTCGAAAAGGCGGTTAAACGCTATGCCGAAAAAATAGAGTGCGAAAAAAACATTAAAAAAGAAGTTAAAAAGCTGTTGCCAAAATATAGGGTGACAAATAAATTCTTTGAAGATGTGGAAACAAATTTCTACAACGCTCTTGCAGAAACGTACAAGGATAAAAATGCGATGAATATTAAACCGCGTAAGCTTGCAGCGTTACTGGAACTTGACACAAATATGCTTGAAGTCTTCGCAATTGCTTACAGACCGTTAATTCAATACAATTCACCAAGCATTGAGCAATTCACAACCTATGCAGAAACTGAAGACGAATTAAAAAAACATTCAGTATGTGAAAAGCTATTGAAGACAATTAAAGAAATACAAAAGGTTGGCAAAGTTTATCCTAGTGAAGTTGAAAGAGCATTTGGAAGGATATTAATATACAACCTTAGAACGCAAGATTATGACTACAACTGGCGATGGATAAAAGCAATGAGAGATTATTAAATCTTCCATAGGCTACGTTTTTCACTCTGCGTAGTTTCAGCGCAATTGGGGGTGCGAGTTGCTTTCCATCCCCTTTTGTTTTTTATACTTCAGGTAAATTTCCAACAAATGGAATTTTGCTTTCAATTGGTAAATGTTTCATTGTGAAACATTTGCTTTTTACTTGGTAAATTATTCACTGTGAATATTTTGCTTTTATACTAACATTAAACTAACATTTATGCCATTTCAAAAAGGACATAAGCTGAGCACTGGAAGACCAAAAGGCGCACAAAACAAAGAACTCGCCGAAGCAAAAAAAGTATTAAGTAGAATAATATTTGAAAAAACAGAATTAATAAAAGACTTCAATAAACTAGACACAAAGGGCAAAATGGAGTTTCGTTGTCGTATGGCGAAATTCGTTATGCCAGAACAAAAACAAATTGAAGTTGACAATACAAATATTGATAGTCCAAGACTTACAATGTCCGAATTAAAGGGCGTTTATAAAACGAATGAGAGTGAACTACCACAACACAAATAAAGTCGAAATAGACGATGAATTAAAAGACTGGATAGACTCGCATTATTTAGGTTTTACAGTCTGTTTTGGTGTGCCAGTTTACGATACTGTTAAGGCTTGTATAATTGCGTCTAGTGTGGGTTATCATTGCAACAGAGCTTGTTATTTAACTGACAATAAAGTTTCGTTGTATTTGATGGGCAACCTTGTGCCAATAACACTAAACACAAAATTTGCATTTCCGAGTTAACTCATTAAAAAAAGCAAAGCGTTTCTTCATTCAAACTGCAATGCTTAATTAAGACGTATTACAGCTTGTTTTGAATTAACAAATACAATGTTTGGAAAGTTCGAACAACACCGAACCTTCCAAATTTAAGGGTCGAACAAACAGACCCTAAAAAGATGAAGGTCGAACAGGACCGAACTTCATAGAATTGAGGGGTTGCAATAGGGTTGTAAAAAGGGTATGCAATTGCAATGCAAAGGGGTTGCAAAGATGTTCTTTGAAATATATGTTATTTACATAGGGGTGTTAATTTCATTGCATAGGGTAGTGCAAAAAAAGTGACTTAATATTTTAATATTATATAAAAGCACTTCACCAATGAGCGATATTAAATGGATAACAATAAAGCAAGCTAGTGAAATAACAGAGAGGCAACCGCGAACTATTCGTTATCACTTGCAAAAATTTAGGGATAGTAAACCCTCATACAAAAAGCTGAACAATAGCATTAAGTATATAGCAGGTGACTACGACCAGAGTATTTTAATGATTAATGAAGCATTTATTTTCGAATTATATCCAAGCGTAAAAAAGAGGGTTGCAAAGGGTACTGCAAAGCCTATGCAAAATGACAATGTAAAAGGGGGTGACATTGCACAGCCTAGCATAAGTGAAATTGAAAGTCTGGTGCAACAAAGAATGCAAGTGCTTACAGACGCTCATAAACGTGAAATTGAGAACTTACAAAAAGCACATAGCGATTATTTAGAGCGTTTGGATAAGGGTGCAATTAATATGATGAATAACCACGAAAATGAAATAGTCCGTTTGCAGAATTCATCACAACAAAGAATTAAAGAACTAAACAACGACAAACAGTATTTACAGCTTCAGCTTAATACCAAAGATGAAACTTTGAAAATGCTAATGGAAGAAATGAAACAAATGCGAATTGAACGAAGCAATACTAATACAGATTTCGTCCAAATTGAACAAGTTGAAGAAACTAGAAACGATATTGAAGAAACTAAAATTATAAATGAGGGTGACAACGTATCCGCTTCAGCGGATCACGTGTCGCCTGGTCAACAGCCATCGCCAAAAAATGAAATGGATATTGATGAAGCAATTGCAAAAGGAATGACATTTTCGGAGTGGTTAAGCTTGAAGAATAATGACTAAAATAACTGCATTATTGTAAACCTAACAACGCTTTTAAGCTTCGTTATTATTGTAAACCTAAATTAAGTTAATGTTGAAAAATGACATTCATAAAAGCCAAAATGAGAATTAAAGAAAGTATGAAGTGACGTAAATTTGAAGTATAAAAAAAGTGACAGTCGGCAAACTATCACTTTTAAAACTTTAATAAGATGTGGTGTTCTTATTCTGTCGTGTTGTTATGACAAATGTAAATAAAAATATTAATACGCTTGACACTATTGAAATAGATAGTTTGAAACTGCGTATTCCTTACGACCAAGTCAAGGTCATTGACTATCGGTTTGAAGACACATTAAATTCTTATTGGGAAAGCACAGGTGAAGCCAAAGAGTCTACAAAACCAGAACAGCTGCCAACATATAAACAAGACGATATGGGCAATGACATTTATAACTATAAGTGGTCTTTGGTTAAGCAAACATTGGAGCGAGGTCGAACAAATAAATATTTAAAGATTGAAGTAACATCCAAAGCTTTAGAACAATATTATTTCAAGGGTATTTCAAAACATACATTAAGGTTCTTATATCGTCAGCTGATGAATGAAAAGAAGGTCCATTTTTCTTTTGAAACCTTTTTAAATGCTGATTGCACCGATATTGATTTTAAGAAGGATATAGTTAACCAACATTTTAAGAAAGCCGTTAAGACCTTGAATGAAATGTCTAAACCCTTCAGACAATATAGTAAGGGTTCAAAGGTGTTCAGAAAAAAACATAACTCTGGTATTCAATGGAGCGATAGACATTCAGCTTCACCAAGTAACCCTTTTTTGAAGTTGTATGACAAATATTTAATGTCTACCGTTGAAACTAAAAATGCAAAGCAAACTGCTATGCGTCATTTTTACAACTATCACATTAAAGGCGGCGTAGACGATATTCAGTATAGAGTTAGAATAGAATTCAGCGTTAAGGATAAAAAGCACTTAGCTAGTTTTGGTATAATGACACAGAAATTAAAAGACCTGGTCTTATTGACGCAAGAGAAGAAAAATGAAATGTTGGAAGATGTTGTTAAACTGCATTTACTTCCAAGAGTTGTTAAAGTGCAAAAGCCTAGCACAGATTTACGACCAAATGAAATGATGTTGTATAAGGCAATGTGCTATATGTCTGAATTGTCATTAATGGGTAGAGATTTAATAATTAAAAAGCTTGTTGAAGATGTCAACCCAAAGAGCCGTAAAAGTGAAGCTAAAAAGAAATTAGAGAACCTTTGGGACACATATATTCAAATGCGAACAAAGGCAAAAGAGAATGAAAGTTTAACGCATTTATTTAGTGCTTTATGTTGGCGTTAAGGCGAATGCCTTAAACCCACTTATGATAGTGGGTACAAGTTACGTTTTTCCGTAACCTTAATTAAGTACGAAATGATGTATAAAAACGCAATATAAAATGCAAGTAACGACAATTTTTTTTCGGTCATATTTCAGCAACAATTTTAAAACCATAACTTCACCCTAACAAACAATATTTTGCTTATGTGAGATGATTAGAAACCGTCAAAATTCATAAGTTTTAATGAGAGCCAGTTTAACGACTGGCTTTTTTATTAATATACATTTTGGTGGGTTTGTACTGTTCAAACATAGCAGATTTTCAAGTTTGGTCTGTTCAATCTTGAATTTTGGAAGGGTCACTTTGTTACACCTTTCCAATATGCCAAAGTTACCTTGTTGCACCTTGCCAAAACCGAAACCGTTTCGAATTTACCGCCTAATGACAAAACCGACATTGTGTCGAATTTACAGTACAACATAAGTACAACCTAACAAATTAACTTAATGTTAATAACTGTTTTGCATTGTTTCCAGAGTGGGTATAACAAAAGCCGCTTTTTTTTACATTATATATAGAAACCCATATTAAAAAAATATAAAATAATATGTCTTCAATATTTTCAACAATACTAAAGAACTTGAATAAGAGTAAAATTGCAACAGTTACAACTTTACCAAAG
>CAXFOQ010000077.1:0-4667 GCA_964004705.1 uncultured Flavobacteriales bacterium
TTCTTTAACCAATAAAGCTGATATCAATTTATTCTCCTTTGATTATTATTCCTCATCATTTTTACTTTCCTTTGGCTTTTTCAGTCTTAGAACTAACGTCGCTTTTAACTGCGTCTTGTTCTTTTTCTGCAACGCCGACATTGGAGTTATCTTCTGCACCATCAGAACTTTTAAGTTCTGCTTTCGCCTCGCTAGAATGCGATTTAGGTTCATTAGGCTCTTTTTTATCTTCGGGTATAATTTCATCAGCAACTTCTTGCTCCAACACTTCTTCTTCAGGAAAGTCTTCAGATAACGGAGTTTGAGCTTCACCTAAATCGATACCAGCAGAGCCTAACTGCGACTCCATACCATCTAAAATAGTTTTACTCACTAAATCGCAATACAGAGATATTGCTCTTGAAGCATCATCATTACCAGGTATTGGGAAATCAACTCCATCAGTGGAGGAGTTAGTATCCAGTATTGCTACGACAGGTATGCCAATTTTTTTTGCTTCTTTTATTGCTATAGCCTCTTTATTGGTATCGATAACAAAGAGCATGTCAGGTATATTTTTCATATCCTTTATACCCCCAAGTGATAAGTTCAACTTTTGATGTTCCTTTTCTATATTAAGCCTCTCCTTTTTCGTAAAAAGGGCCAGCTGACTTTCATCGAATGCCTCAAGGTCCTTTAACCTAAGAATTGAATTTGATACTGTATTCCAATTTGTCAACGTGCCTCCAAGCCATCTGTAGTTTATATAATACTGAGCGCACTTTGATGCAGCTTCTGCAATAGACTGTTGCGCTTGACGTTTTGTTCCAACAAATAATATACTGCCGCCTTTGGCGACCAGTTTATGTATCTCACTGAGAGCCGTATCCAGCATCGTAAGCGTTTGAGTAAGATCTAAAATGTGTATTCCGTTTCTTGAGCCGTATATGTACTCATCCATCAATGGGTTCCATCGGTGGGTTTGGTGTCCGAAATGCACTCCAGCTTCTAAAAGCTGCCTGATATTATAACTTGGTAAATTCATTCTATTTTCCTTTTCGGTTTTGCCTTAACGCACTTTCCAAATTATGGACCGAAATTTTCTATGCGTTTGAGAATTTTTTGTTTTTTTAAGGCATCATTAAGGTAATATCAAGAATTTATTTATTTATTTTATATCTACTTTTTCTACAATTATTGAATGTCGTTATCTAAAAAAAAAATTTACATATTTGGCTGTACAATGTGGGATATCGTTGGAAAGCCTTTAGAGCCAATAAGCAAAGGGAAAGATTGTTCTGGTTTTATAAATGAGAGACCAGGGGGAGTAGCTTTCAACGTAGCTATAGGCCTCTCAAAAATCCTAAATAGACGAAGTTTTGAATTAAATTTGGTCTCCGCAATCGGTAAAAATGAGAAAACCAGCGTAATACGAACAGTTCTTGAACAGAACAATATCAATACAAAATATCTTTTAATAAAGGGAAATCAAAATGACCAATATTTATCTATTGAAACAAAAAATGGAGAGATTTTTGGATCAATTAATTCCTCAACTACTTTTTTATCGAGCCAAAGTGCTATATTGAAATATTTCTCTAAGATATGTTTAGAACACAAAAATGAAAATAGTAATGCAATTTTTATTTTTGATGGCAACTGTTCAAGGAAGTTTTTGGACTTTGTAAAAAAAGAGGGCAAGCCAAGAAGCCTGTTGTTGAAATGGTCGCTATGTGTCAAAAGACACTATTCGATAAATTGCCTTCCAGATCAGAGAAGTATAAAATGCTTGAAGCAGTCAGAGAAGCTGCTGAGGGAAAGATGTTCCTTGAAAACTTTAAGGTGTTAAAAGTTTTTGGTCTTATCATCATGAAAAAAACTCAGAGATTAGAGAGAATCCACTAAGTTATAAACATATAACCACATTAGCTATAATATGTCTACCATTTTACTTTATGCGCCCAGTAACGAGCTGAAAGTTTAGATGGCTTGGCATCTTGAGCGTTATGCCTAGCATAGTAAGACTTTCTCCTGGCTTTATCTTTAGCTGTCTTAGGATTCTTACCTGCACCTCTAACACCTTGTTGACCGAAACGTATTGTCTTTATCTTGTCACCTTCTTTTGCCACAACTATGTGTGACTTGGTAGGATGACTTGGTGTTCTCTTTGGCTTGTTGTATCCAGAGACACCTGCTCTCTCTAGTCTGGAATCTTTCTTAGTAGCCATACTCTTCCCTCTTTGTGTTTGGCTTGTAGACATCTTTTGCTTCTAGAAAGCCTTCAACGTACATTGCCCTTTCCACATGGTCTAGTGTATAGCGTACTCCAGTATCTTGAAATATCTTTTCACGGACATAGAAGACATCTGACCTCGGAATGTGACATCTTCGTAGTCTCGATTCATCACCATCAGCTAAAGCTTTGTAAAATTCGTGCAAGACATTATCGCTAACATACGTTTTTGTCTTCGGCATGACCCTAGTTATACTTTCTGCGTGTTCCTTGTCAAGAACAAACGACAAAAAATACACCTTCCCCTCTAATTTTAATTTTCTGTTATCAGTATACTTAAAGTATTCTTAAAGTAACTTTAAATATTAACTAAAGGAGTAGGAGATTAAGGTTAACTTTAAGATACTTTAAGTATATTATAATGTATATCATAATGCTGTCAACAGAAATCCTCATTCTCTAGGAAAATAATGTCAAACTGTTGCGAAAATGCTTAACAATACACATTAGGCTACCTGATGTTGTAATCATAGCACACAATGGTATACCTTGTCAATACAAAATGTACAAAAATTAGGCAATACTTTCGTTGCACCCCAGTCCTCCCCCTCCTCTAGAGTAATAATTAACAGAACTTTGTGTAAAAACTATGCAAATGCCTAAAATTTAGGCAGAATTACAGCTGCTGCGTAAAATATAGGCTGCTGTATACAGTGGTTAACAGCTTAATATTCCCCTCTCTGGCAGAGTGCATAATAGATAACGTGTGGGGGTGGGGTGGCACATGCCGTAGGGTCAAAAAAGCACTAGTTATAATGGAAAAAAATAAAAATTTTGGGTATTCTGCGTGAAAGCCCTTATTTTATTGACGATTTAATACAATAATACATTATCAAAAAATTATTTTAGGTAAAAAAGCCAGGGAAAACAATGACTTAGCAGAAAAGTGAACAATTATGCAAAAAAAAGCTTGTTTTCTGTGTTCGAATATGATTTAAATATGTTCATCAAGTCGATTAACTTCAGAATTGACAAACAAACTTAAGACCTACTTGGGACAAAACCCCAAGAGTTTAAAACTTAAAACCGTAAGTCAAACTTGATAAAGACTAAATGACGGTAGTAAAATATAAAGAGTAAAAATTAGTAAAAAAAATTGTTGACTAAAAGGAACGTAAATAGTAAAAGATTAGATAAGACGAAAAAACACAAGTCGCACTAGACTAACAGTGTGCCACAATGTAGGTGATACTCAAAAAGGTGATACGCTTGTTGCCGAATTATACGAACCTTAACGCAACCCCTATGGTTGTATTGGGTAGGGAAAAGGGTGCAAGTAAACGTAAAGAGCTACGGTAAATCGGTCTTTACTACCAAAGTACGAAGGATAATTAGCCCACGCAGTTGTCTAGTATAGTTATGGTAACGCTATAACAAGGCTTGTCCAAGTGACGTTATCCTTTAGGTGAATACATAAGCCTATAAAAGCAGCAGATTGTGTGGGGTAGTGTGTAGTGATACACTGTGACAAACTACCCCTACAATTCTATTTATACTAGAGATGGGACTACAATTTATGGGAGTAAATTAAATGACAAAATCAATCAAAAAAATAAATGATTTTAATATCGTAGTAGCTCGTAACATAGTACATAACGCAAACATACTTTACGGCAATAAAGCCGAAAAATGGCAGACGGCATGGGTACAGAAAAATACCTATAAGAACTTTAGAAGACCTGACGGTACTTTTGATAAAAAGGAAAATTGGCAACTAATATAATAGTTGTTGACATTAAATCAATAATCAATTAGTCTCATCTTTAGTATAAATTATAGGAGATATACTAACATGGTGAAACAAGTAGATATAGTTGCTAAGTGTATTGGAGTGAAGAGATTAAAGAACTCTATCAATGGCAATCCACAATATCAATTAGCTTTATTGTTGCCTTTGTCTTTGCGTGATAATAAATATTGTTATGAAGTGATAAAGACCAAAGCAAATTATGGTTTCGTTTATGCCCATAACTTCAATGACTTTGAAGAAAAAAATATAGAGTTGACTTTGAACATTACCCCAAAGGGTAGGAAGTCAATAAGCGATATTGCTGGTCTGACTAATGAAGGAATAGGTGTGAACAATGCTATCTAATACAAGTAAAATGCCGGGTAAATCTATAAGTTTATCTGCGGAAAAATGTATAACAGGGTCTAAACTTGCGAAGATAAAAGATACTGTTTGCGAAGATTGTTACGCATTAAAAGGTGCGTATCGTTACCCTGTGGTAAAGAAGAAAATGGGAGAACGTATGGGGTTCTTCAATGCTAGTAATTTTATTCCTGCTATGGTTATGGAATTGAATAGGACAAAAAGCGATTACTTTCGATGGTTCGATAGTGGAGATGTTCAAAGTGTAAAAATGTGTCTTGATATTTTGGAAGTATGCGATAG
>CAXFOQ010000078.1:0-4654 GCA_964004705.1 uncultured Flavobacteriales bacterium
CTCATTTTAGCAGCATTACTGATAATTTGATCAATAGCTACAAGTGAAAAGTTGAAAGTCATAAATTCTATGATTGGTCTTAAGCCATTCATAGCAGAGCCAACCCCTACACCCGCAAATCCTAACTCAGAAATCGGCGTGTCAATTACACGTTTTTCTCCAAATTCATCTAACATTCCTTTTGACGCTTTGTAGGCACCATTATACTCGGCAACTTCTTCTCCCATCAAGTAAATGCTAGAATCTCTTCGCATCTCTTCACTCATAGCTTCACAAACTGCCTGTCTAAATTGAATTTCTCTCATACAATTATTAAAAATATAGGATTGCAAAAATAACATTTTTTACAAATTAGCAAAGAAGATAATAACTATTAAAATCTTGTTAATACTAATGTTAAATTCTTGCAAAATAATGGTTCAAAATCCTTAGTTTTGTAGGACATAACTAACAACGAAAATAACTATGAACATACTAGTTTGCATTAGCAATGTTCCAGACACGACATCTAAGATTGAATTCACAAGTGACTCAACTGCATTTAACACTGAAGGAG
Organism: uncultured Flavobacteriales bacterium; assembly: GCA_964004705.1. Lineage (GTDB taxonomy): Bacteria > Bacteroidota > Bacteroidia > Flavobacteriales > UBA7312 > UBA8444. The sequence continues at coordinate 557 of CAXFOQ010000078.1, forward strand.
TACAGTTTATCATAAATCCTTACGATGAGTTTGGACTTACCAAAGCTATAAAACTTAGAGAAGTACACGGAGGAAAAGTTACTGTCATTCATTTAGGTGAGGCTTCTAGCGAACCAACACTAAGAAAAGCTTTAGCAATTGGTGCTGACCAAGCAATACGAATAGACTCAGAACCCAAAGATAGTTTTGGTGTAGCTCAAGAACTAGCTAAGGTAATATCTGAACAAGACTTCGATTTAATAATTACAGGTAGAGAGTCTATAGATTACAACAACGGTGCAGTTCCTGGAATGTTAGCAGCAATTCTCGATTTACCTTTTGTAAACGCTTGTACTGGCTTTGCATTGAGTAATGATATCGCTAATATGGAAAGAGAAATTGAAGGAGGTAAAGAATTTGTCAAAGCTTCACTACCACTAATTATTGCTGGTCAGAAAGGTTTAGTCGAAGAATCCGACTTACTTATTCCTAACATGCGAGGCATTATGACTGCTAGAACTAAACCGCTGACTGTAGTCGGTTCAAACGGAATAGCTGATAAAAGCAAGTCTATATCATTTGAAAAACCCGCTGCTAAGCAAGCCTGTAAAATGGTAGAAGCAGGTCAAGAAAAAGAACTAGTATCATTACTTCATCATGAAGCAAAAGTAATTTAAGATATGTCAGTATTAGTATTCGCAGAAAGTTGGAATGGCTCCTTTAAGAAAGGAACATTTGAAGCAATAACATTTGCACACGACACCGCTAAAAAATTAAACTTATCATGTATTGCGGTAACATTAGGAAATATCAATGATGATATCAATTCACTATCAAATTATGGGGCTGACAAAGTTATCAGTGTAAATTCTGATTTTGATAGCTGTGATAACAAAGGCATGTCATCGGCCTTAGCGCAAGTTGCTAAACAAGAAAATGCTAGCGTATTTGTTATTTCAAATAGCAATACAGGAAAATGTATTGGTCCTAGATTATCTATTGATTTAGATGCCTCATACATCAGTAATGTTGTCGAAATACCAACTGAAAGCTTTCCCATTACAATTAAGAAGAAAGCATTTTCTGGAAAGGCTTTTGAAATCGCACAGACTAGCTCAAAAAAATGTGTATTGGCACTATCTCCTAATGCCTACACCATTACTGAGAGCCCAAAAGCTAGTTGCCAAACAGATACTTTTAGCTTTACTGTTGAAAGTTCTAACGTAACTTCTGATAAGTTAGAAAAATCAAGTGGCAAGATTAGTTTGGCAGAAGCTGAAGTCGTAGTTTCGGCAGGAAGAGGCTTAAAGGGTCCTGAAAACTGGGGTATGATAGAGGAACTAGCTGATTTACTTGACGCTGGAACGGCCTGTTCAAAACCCGTTTCCGATATTGGCTGGAGACCGCATAGCGAACACGTGGGACAAACAGGTAAAGCCATAGCACCAAATTTATACATAGCCGTAGGTATTTCAGGAGCCATTCAACATTTGGCGGGAGTAAGTTCTTCTAAAGTAGTGGTTGCCATAAACACAGACCCAGAAGCGCCTTTTTTTAAAGCAGCAGATTATGGTATAGTAGGAGATGCTTTTCAAGTAATCCCTCGTCTAATAGAAGAAATTAAAGATTTCAGAGCTAAAAATTAATGAAACTTATTCAACTAGATATAGTTGGACTTTCAAACAGTCAAACCCAATCAGGAGCATTTGCTTTAGTTTTGGGTGAGATTGGAGGTAATAGAAGGCTACCTATTGTAATAGGTAATTTCGAGGCAAAAGCCATAGCTATCGCTATGGATAATGAATACAAAAGCCAGCGTCCAATTACCCATGATTTGTTTAAAACATTAGCTGATGGTTTTAAGATTATTGTCAAAAAAGTAGTGATTAGTTCAATTAATTCGGGAGGTATATTTTCATCTATTATTTATTGTTTAGACCATAACGGTAAAGAAGTTGAGTTAGACTCAAGAACCTCAGATGCCGTTGCCATTGCTATACGTTTTAAGGCTCCCATATTTACTTTTGAAGCTATCATAAAAGAGGCTGGAATTATATTAGAAAAAGATGTTATTTCTAATCAAAGCACAGAGCTAGAGGAAAGTCAAGAAGATTCAAATGACTTAAAAAAATTGTCCATTAAAGATTTAAAATTGAAACTAAATGAAACTGTAGAAAATGAAGATTACGAATTAGCTTCCAAAATTAGAGATGAAATTAATAGAAGAAGCTAAAACAAAGACATTATGATTAAGCATTTAACCTTTACATTTTTCATCTTATTATCCTTATTAGGACAATCTCAAGAATTAAGTAAGAAATGGCAATTTGAACACATCAGAAAAACTGATGACACTACCAATTTAAGAGTTATTGAAGAAAATGATTATATGCTAATTAATAAAGACGGATCTTTTGAATATGAAATAAGTTCTTTATCTCTCAAAGCTAGTGGACAATGGGAAGTAGAAGATAACACACTAACTTTTCATTACAATTCTCCCTCAGATTCAATCCGTTTTTACTCTATTGAACTTAGCGAGAACAAACTCCTACTTCAAGAAAATGGAATTGACTATGCATTTAAGGCACTTGGCTATATCCAACCCATCGAGTCCGGCTTTGACATTTCAACTATTCTAAGAGGTTTAATAGGAATTTTAGTGCTTATCGGTATCGCTTTTATTTTTAGCACAAACAGAAGGGCAATTAATTGGTCACTGGTATTCAAAGGCTTACTAATACAAATTGTTTTTGCAATAGGAATTTTAAAAGTTCCTTTTATACAATCGAGCTTTGAATGGCTGAGTTCTATTTTTGTAATAATCCTTGGATTTACTAGAGACGGTTCTCTGTTTTTATTTGGTGGACTAATCGATAATATAGATTCTTTTGGCTATATATTTGCCTTTCAAGTACTCCCAACAATTGTGTTCTTTTCGGCTCTAACTAGCGTTTTATTTTATTATGGCATCCTACAAAAAATTGTGTATTTCTTTGCCCTTTTAATGAAAAAAACCTTGAACCTATCAGGTTCTGAAAGTCTAGCAGCAGTAGGAAATATTTTCTTGGGACAGACAGAGTCCCCGTTATTGATTAAGCCTTATATTGAAAAAATGACATTATCAGAATTGCTTTGCTTGATGAGTGGTGGCATGGCAACTATTGCTGGAGGAGTGTTAGCAGCTTACATAGGCTTTTTAGGAGGCACAGACCCTGCCGAACAATTATTTTTCGCCAAGCATTTATTAGCAGCATCAGTAATGTCCGCTCCCGCCGCAATAGTAGCTGCCAAAATACTTTTGCCAGAAACAGAAGCCGTCAATAAAGATATGAGCATTTCTGATGAACAATTAGGTAGTAATATCTTAGAAGCTATTAGCATAGGAACTACTCAAGGTATCAAATTAGCTGTTAATGTGGGAGCAATGCTTTTGGTATTTATTGCGTTCATTGCTATGCTAAACTACATACTAACTAACTTCATAGGTGATTTTACAGGCATAAACACTTGGGTCAATAACTTTACAGATGGGCAATACTCAGGCTTAAGTTTAGAATTTATTTTAGGCTATACTTTAGCTCCATTGACTTGGCTCTTGGGTGTATGTAAAGAAGATATTGTTTTGGTGGGTCAATTACTAGGTGAAAAAACAATTTTGAATGAATTCGTAGCCTATGTATCGCTAGGAGAATTAAAAGCTAGTGGCAAATTCTTCCAAGAAAAATCAATTATAATAGCTACCTATATTTTGTGTGGATTTGCTAATTTCGCGTCTATAGGTATTCAAATTGGAGGTATTGGCGCTATTGCACCGTCAAGAATGAAAGACTTATCTAGATTAGGAATTTTAGCTTTGATTGCAGGTACATTAGCATGTTTGTTTACTGCCGTAATCGTAGGAATGATAATATAATTTATGCAACAATATTTAGACTTAATGACTAGAGTGATAAATGAAGGTACTCTAAAATCTGACCGAACAGGAACAGGAACTAAAAGTGTATTTGGTCATCAAATGCGTTTTGATTTATCTGAGGGATTCCCTTGTATAACAACCAAAAAACTTCACCTGCGTTCCATTATTCACGAATTGTTATGGTTCTTGAAAGGCGATAC
>CAXFOQ010000079.1:0-4366 GCA_964004705.1 uncultured Flavobacteriales bacterium
GCCATTCAGTATACCTGCAAGGATATGGATACGCTTAATGAGTATCAAGAAAAATGCGCTCCACAATTACAAGAAGAGCACAATAAGCGGTATAGGGATAAATTTGGGGCATTCAGAACACTATTAGAAATCGTTCATCAACATTAATTTATGTCAAAGGTAAGAGCAAAAAAATTCCTTGGCCAACACTTCCTAAAAGATTTAGGGATTGCTCGTGATATTGCTCATAGCCTAAGTTTAAACAATTATTCTAATGTGCTAGAAGTGGGTCCAGGTATGGGAGTGCTAACACAATTCCTTATTCCTTTGGATATAAAAACATTTGTGATAGAGATTGATAAAGAATCCGTTTCGTACCTTAAAAAATACTATCCTGAATTAGACAACCATCTTATAGAAGGTGATTTCCTCAAATTACCTTTACAAGAAATTTTCAAGGAACCCATAGCTATTATTGGCAACTTTCCTTACAACATATCTTCTCAAATTCTTTTCAAAGCAATAGACCACAAAGATTTAATTCCTGAAATTGTAGGTATGTTTCAAAAAGAAGTTGCCGAACGTGTGGTATCCCCGCCCGGCAGCAAAAAGTATGGCATTATTAGTGTACTGCTTCAATGCTATTATGATGTAGAATATCTATTTACGGTAGATGAAACTGTCTTTAACCCACCACCTAAAGTAAAATCAGCAGTCATACGATTGAGAAGAAATGAAAGAAATAAGCTAAAATGTGATGAAAAAAAATTCGTACAAGTGGTAAAAACAGCTTTCTGTCAAAGGAGAAAGACTTTGAGAAATGCTCTAAAAAGTCTTAACTTGGTGGACGAAAATACTGCTAGTCAGTACCTTTCATTGAGAGCTGAGCAACTGAGTGTTGAAGATTTTATGAATTTAACAAGCTGTTTTGAGTGATGAAGTTTGAATTAACAAAAGATTTTATTGGCGAACTAAATGAACGCATAGAAAATAAAGACCAAAAGTCTATTATTACTATGATTACAGACTGTCACCCTGCCGATATTGCCGAAATTCTTGATGAATTAGAATTTGAAAACATTTGTTTTCTATTCGAACTACTTGAAGACAATATAGCTGCCGATGTGTTGGTAGAGTTAGAAGATGACCTCAGAGAAGAACTCTTAAAAATACATTCTCCTAAAGAAATCGCCGAAGAATTTGTTGATAATATGGATTCAGATGATGCTGCCGACATCATTTCTGAACTCCCAGAAAACAAAAAGCAAGAAGTACTATCACACCTTGAAGACCAAGATTTGGCTAGTGATATTGTTGACTTACTTAATTACGATGAAGATACTGCCGGTGGTTTGATGGCAAAAGAGCTTATCAAGGTAAATAGCAACTGGTCGGTCATGCGTTGTGTCAAAGAAATGCGCCGACAAGCAGAAGATGTGGAATTAGTCTATACAATTTACGTTGTTGATGACAATAACGTTCTTTTAGGGACCCTATCGCTCAAACGATTATTGCTTACAGACTCCAAGGCTATAATCTCTAATATAATGAAAGAAGATATTATTAAAGTAAGTGCAACGATGAACCAAGAAGAGTTAGCTAATACGATGAATAAGTACGACTTAATTGTACTACCTGTAGTTAACGACTTGAACCAATTAATTGGTCGAATTACTGCCGATGATGTCATGGACATTATGAAAGAGGAAGCCGAAAAAGATTATCAAATGGCATCGGGTATTTCTGAAGATGTAGAGTCGAGCGATACCGTTTGGGAAATTACTAGAGCTAGACTTCCTTGGCTATTAATTGGTATGATAGGTGGTCTTTTTGGTGCAAAAGTGATAGGCATATTTGATATAGAAAAAAACTATCAAATGGCATTTTTCATCCCTCTCATTGCAGCTATGGGCGGTAACGTTGGTGTTCAGTCTGCTGCTATTGTGGTGCAAAGTCTGGCTGGTGGAACAAATACATTAGGGAATATCTCACAAAGACTGATTAAAGAACTCGGTGTTGCTTTAGTTAATGGTATAATCTGTTCAAGCATTATTTTATTAGCAGCTTATTTATTAGGCTACAGTCTTTTGTTGAGCATAACTGTGAGTATAGCACTATTATCTGTTATCATTTTCGCTGCTTTATTCGGCACCTTTATCCCACTAACTTTGGATAAATATAAAATTGACCCCGCTTTAGCTACTGGACCATTCATCACAACTATTAACGATGTACTTGGTCTATTTATTTATTTCCTAATAGGACAACTGATATTATCTATATGAAAAAAGTACTTTTTGTAGATACCGTTCACCCATACCTTTGGGAAGAATTACAAAAAGAAGGCTACTCTTGTATTGAAGGATACGACCTTTCTGAGAATACTATTATTGAACAACACAATGATATCTATGGTCTAGTTATTCGTTCTCGCATCAGAATTAATGCTAATTACTTATCGCACTTTAACAAGCTTACTTTTATCGCTCGTGCAGGTTCAGGCATGGAAAATATAGACGTTAAGTATGCCCATTCTAAAAACATACGTGCTATCAATGCTGCTGAAGGGAACAAACAAGCTGTAGCTGAACACGCCTTAGGCATGATTTTAAGTTTATTCAATAATCTTAATAAAGCTGACAGCGAAGTAAGAAAAAGCATTTGGCAAAGAGAAGAAAACAGAGGGATTGAGTTGAATGGTAAAACGGTTGGTATTATTGGTTATGGAAATAATGGTTCAGCATTGGCCAAAATATTAAGTGGATTTGACACTAAAGTACTAGCTTATGACAAATACAAAACAAACTACACTCCAAAATATGCTATTGAAAGTGATATGCAAACCATTTTTGAACAAGCTGATATTCTGAGTTTACACATTCCACTTACAGAAGAAACTCAATACATAGTCAAGGATTCATTTTTGAAGCAATTTCATAAGCCCATATACCTAATCAACACCTCAAGAGGGTCTTGTTTAGACACCAAATCCCTTGTGGCAAATCTCAACTCTGGCAAAGTCTTAGGGGCTTGTCTAGACGTCTTGGAATACGAAAAAACATCTTTCGAAAACTTATCCGAACAAACAAAAGAATTGAAACAATTGCTAGAGTCCGATAGGGTCATCCTCTCCCCTCACATTGCTGGTTGGACGGAGGAAAGCCAACTCAAAATTGCTCAAATACTATTTCAAAAAATTATAGACAGATGAATCTATAATTACTGAATTATTAGTCTTTCAACAAGACAATTGCTTTCAGTCTTAACATTCTAGAAATAAATTCCTTAAAGAGAAATAAACCATAAGATTTTTAAAAAGGAACTAATTTGAAAATACAAACTGAATAGTCTGTCGGCTTTTTTGTTCTAACAGTATACTTTTTTCATCCACCACTTTATCTATGGCAGCTTGGTCGTAGTGTCTAATGGTACACAGTGTTAATTGTTCGTTGTATTGTACTTTAAAACCTTCTTTTAGTTCAGAAATAAGAGGCAATATTTTTTGAGAATCGTTATCAACGCATACAGAAAAACTTACTGCTGAGTTTTGCATCATGTTGATAGCTAGTCCATATTTAGCAAAAAGCGAAAAAATATAACTCAAATGGTCTTCCACGATGAAAGATAAATTATTGGCAGAAATAGAAATCAATATTTGATTTTCCTTGAAAATAAAAGAAGGCATAAAGGGTTTCATTTCTGCATCTTCAAAGATGATAGTCCCCTCCTCTGTAGAATTGAGAAAAGACTTAACGCTTAGTGATATGTTTTTTTCTTTCAAGGGCTGTATGGTTTTGGGGTGTATCACTTTTGCCCCAAAATAGGCTAACTCAATAGCCTCAGCAAAGGAGAGCTGATGTAACAACTTAGCATCGTCAAAATAACGAGGGTCAGCATTGAGCATACCGTCCACATCTTTCCAGATAGTTACTTCTTCAGCGTCCAAAGCAAAACCTAAAATAGCAGCTGTAAAATCTGAACCTTCACGTCCTAAAGTAGTGGTAAAATTTTCTGTAGTGCAACCAATAAAACCTTGAGTCAAAAATACCCCGTTATTAGAAATGTGTTTAACAATTTGTTGTTGTGTTAATTGCCAATCTATACGAGCGTTTCTGTAGGTATTATCTGTACGAATTATATCTCTAGCATCTATCCATTTGTTGGCAAAGCCTTCCTGCTCTAAAAAGGCACTTACTATTTTGGTGGACAACAATTCGCCAACCGATACAATCTGGTCGTATTCATAAGCATAAGTGGAAGTTGGCGTATCTTCTACAGCCCATTCTATCTCCACAAATAGATTATTGACTTCATCAAAAATAGAATGAGACATATCAAATAATTCTTCTAAAATAGCATAGTGATAGTGCTTGACTTCATCGAGGTT
>CAXFOQ010000080.1:0-4124 GCA_964004705.1 uncultured Flavobacteriales bacterium
TACAAGAACCTATATCATCGAGAAGCGAGAAATTAATGTTATCGTGTTCATTTTTTTTATCATTTTTGAGATAGGGTAATAGTTGTTCTAAAGATGGACAATCAACTAAATTGAAGTTGGACTTCAAATAGTCTTGAATTTCTTTTTTCTTTTTGATATTGAGTGGTGATAGCTCTGCTTCTAAATACATACCTAAAGCAACAGCCTCACCATGCAAAATATCTTTTTCTTTCTTAAGGTAATAACTTTCTATAGCGTGTCCTAAGGTATGTCCAAAATTTAAAATTTTACGTTTGTTTTCTTCAAAAGGATCGGATTCAACGATATTATTTTTAAGGGTAATAGAATGATAGATAGTTTCTTCCCAATTTATTTTTTCAATTGAGGTTTCCATTAATAATTGCCAATAGTCTTTGTCAGCAATAAGAGCATGTTTTACGATTTCTGCATATCCTGATACAATTTGCCTTTGATTTAGTGTTTGTAAAAATTTTGGGAAAATGTATACACCTTTTGGAGATTTAAATAATCCTATTTGATTTTTAAAATTTTCTAAATCTATTGCTAGCTTTCCACCTACTGAAGCGTCTACCATAGCTAATAGGGTGGTGGGAACTTGAATGAAATCTATACCCCTTTTGTAGCATGAAGCAGCAAATCCACCCATATCGCCAATAACACCACCGCCTAAATTTATGAACAATGATTTTCTATCAAATTGAGCTGTTGTTAGTTTTTGCCAGATGTGCTCACATGTGGATAAATTTTTATGTTCTTCGCCTGAATGGATTTCAATAATTAGCTTAGGATTGATTTGACATTCTTTGAGAAAGATATCTAAGCAATTCATTTTAGTATGTTCATCTACCAAAATGGCAATTGCCGAATAACTTGAATATTGGATAGTTTGTAGACTATCTTCGCCAATTATTATATCATATGTTGAGCTGTGAACTACTTTCATTCGGTAATACTTCTGATGGGTTGACCTGTACAGCCGTTAGGAAAAGAAATACCTAATAAAGTACTTACTGTGGGTGCTATGTCACAGATAGAAATGTATTCGTCAGAAAAACCCTGCTGAATGCCTTTACCCCAAAATAATAAGGGAACATGTGTATCATAGCTGAAGCATGAGCCGTGAGTTGTTCCTGTTGGCGAGTTCCATTCTATCCATCCTGAATTCAATGTAATAATAACATCCCCTGATCGCTTTTGATTAAATCCTTTTTGAATGAGAGAATAAAATTTATTTTGATATTCATTATGGTGTAGTTGATATGCTGTAAATGTGTTCTGTATTCCTTCTATACCGATTAAGTAATCAGCTACTAGTTGCTGTATTTCTTGCAAGCTAATTTTTTGTTGTTCTATTAGCTTATGATTCAAATAGAATTGTTGATTCGAATATTTTCGAACAAATGAGTTTTCATTATTTGAAGAAATTAATTCTGCACCAAACACTTTAGGTTGAGACAATTTAAAATATCTCTTATTTAGATAGTTGTTTAGTTCATTAGTCAAGTTTGAAGCATCAAAATAACCAGCAGGTATTTTTCTAGCTTTCAATTCATTAGGTACACTAACCACACCATGGTCTGCAGTAAGAAATATTAAGGCATTTTCTTGTCCTATTGTAGAGTTGATGTGTTGGAGTATTTCTGCAATGTCTTTATCTAATTTGATGTATGTATCAATTAATTCTTGAGCGTGTGGCCCAAATTGATGACCAATATAATCTGTTGATGAAAAGCTTAGTGTCAAAACATCTGTAATTTTATCCTTTCCTAATTCTTCAGACTTAATCAATTCAATAGCTAAATCTTTTAAATAAGTATTTCCTTGTGGAGTGCTTTTTACAGATGCTGGACCTTTACTTGCTAGCAGACTGTCCATGGGGTAGCCAAATCCTCGACCTTTCCAAGCCCCTTTAAAATAGCTAGTAGCGGGTTTCTTTTGTTGAAATTTTATTAACCATTCGGGGAGTTGTTCGTAATAGTACGAACTAGAAATCCATTCTCCACTTTTTCCCATCCAGAAAGCACCATTAGCAGTATGTCCTGCGGGTAGTATTGCACCTCTATCTTTTATAGAAATTCCAAATACTTTAGATTGTGGGCTAAATAATTTCAATTCGTCTGAAAAAGTGGTAGTAAGCATACGATGAGGTGACATTTTACCAGCTTTAGACTCCACATCTATGTGGTTATCACAATCGCAGACAGTTGTTGAATTACCATCGCCAGCACAATATACAGATGAACCATCAGATTTATTATACCAATTATTACCAATTATTCCATGTACAGAAGGTGTCGTACCTGTAAATATACTAGCGTGTCCAGGACCTGTGTAGGTTGGGGTAAAGTTGTAGTGTGTATTTCGTAAGAAAAAACCTTCATTTACCAATTTTTTGAAGCCATTATCCCCAAATTGACTCCAAAAACGGTAAATATAATCGTAGCGCATTTGGTCAACAATTATTCCTACTACAAGTTTAGGTTTTTCTTGAGCTTGAGAAATACTGCAAAGTATTATACACAATACTAATATGATTCTTTTCACTTTTTGAATTTTAAATTAAATTGATAAGCTAAAATAGAAAGAAAAATAGCAACAATCACATCGGCTAAAGGTGGTACATTTTCCCAAATGTAGTTCCATAAGATGACTAAAAGTAGCCAGACGAACCATATACAATTAAACTGTTTCATATTTTATATTTCTTGTATAAAGAAAAGATTATTAAAGCGACAAAAGTTCCCCATAACATACCACCTAAAATATCCAATGGATAGTGAACGCCAAGATATACTCTAGAGTAAGCAACTACGGTAGCCCAAATAAACAAGACTACAAATAAAATTTTCCTATTCATTAGTTTTCCTACAATTATAGCTAAGCCAAAAACATTAGAAGCATGAGATGAAATGAAGCCATATTGTCCACCACATTTTTCTGTGACTAGTCGTACATCATCGAAGAAATGACAAGGACGCAAACGCTGAAAAGTATTTTTAAAAAGATGTACGCTACCCATATCGCAACAAGCAACGACTAAGCCTATAATTATTAAAATCCAAATACTTTCTTTACCCTTTTCTTTTATGATGAGGTAAACCAAAAGAATGTATATAGGTGTCCATGACAATTTATGACTGGAAAAAAGCATCAGACTATCCCATGTAATTGAGCCTGACTGATTTATCAAATGAAAACAAATTTTATCTAATTCAATGAGCCAATCCATTATTCATTCAATTTTTGCCAAATTGTATCTTTCAATTCCATTAGTCCTTGCTGAGCTATAGACGAGATAAATAGATATGTCAAATCATGAGGTAAATATTGAGATATTTCATCTTTTAATTGTTGGTCTAGCATATCCGATTTACTTATAGCTAATATTCTGTTCTTATCTAAAAGTTGAGGATTATACTTCTTTAATTCAGCTAGAAGAATATGGTATTCTTTTAGTATATCATTACTATCAGCAGGAACAAGAAATAATAAAGTAGTGTTTCTTTCTATATGTCTTAAAAAACGTAATCCAAGTCCTTTTCCTTCAGCAGCACCTTCTATGATTCCAGGTATATCAGCCATTATAAATGATAAATTATCTTTAAAAGGGACCACTCCAAGGTTCGGAGTGAGAGTCGTAAAAGGGTAATCCCCAATTTTTGGTTTTGCTTTTGAATCTAAATCAACTCCTGTAAACAGCATAGCGTGTGTCATTTGACTATCACCGTATTCAAGCCTTGCAGCTTTATCCATTCCAAACTTAGCACTGTAGAATGAATCATAATCAAAAAGATCAATATCCATAACTCCTAACTCCCTGTGGAAATGCTTACTAACATCGCACCCAAACCAAACAGGCTCATCATTTTTTAAAGAACTTATAGCAGCCTTTTTCATTTCATTAACTTCTACATTTAGATATTTGATTGGATTACCTTCAACAACATTACCTAAATAATTAACTGTATATACCTTATTGTACTCTTTATCTGACATTGGACAGTTAATGAGGCAAACAAAATCTTCCAACTTAAGTCCAACATGATCATTGTAGAAGGATTTGGGAGTAAGGTTTTCATAACGAATGAAATTTCTTTTTTTAT
>CAXFOQ010000081.1:0-3911 GCA_964004705.1 uncultured Flavobacteriales bacterium
CCATCCTCCAGGCATACACATGTATCCTATTGGATAAATTGCCCAGCCGACTAATACGAACCAAGCCAATGTACGAACACCTTTTTTAACTACAGCGGAATCACTCTTTTCAGCCAATTGTGCGACTTCACCGAACCATGCAGAATGAAGAACATAAAGGTATCCTAGTGTAGAAATAGCTCCCCAAATAAATGAATGTTGTCCATCATAATTAGGATTTTCAAGGGCTGGGTTAAATGCTTCACCGATATATCCGGCAACTAACATCCATGCAGATGCAATAATTAGCTTCCACATTAAGCCTCTTGTTGCTCCAGCTGGCTTAGTTAATAAATAAAATTCTACACACATTAACGGAACCGTTAAGGTCCAATCTACGTATCTAAAGAAAGTTGGACTTTCTTGATGTACACCCCAGTAGTCTCTCATGTAGAGATAGTGTACAGCTGCAATACCTGTAATTAAAGCTGATACAAGCAAAGATAATTTCCACTTGTCGTCAACTCTACTTCTTTCAAAGAAGAAGAATACAGATGCAGCAAACATGGCCATGTAGCCAATAAAAAATGTGAAGCCAACATAATCGTCCGGCCTCATTAGTTGAATGTCTAAAAGCATAACTTGTTAATTTTAATTAGTTAGTGGTACAAATATATAAAAATGTATATCTTTTTTATATTTTTCCTATACAAAACCACGTTTTTTAATCTTTTTTTTTTAATTATCAGATAAGAACAAAAAATAAAAAAAATCGATTTTTTAAAAAAAATTGCAATATTTAGAATAAATTTATGGCACTTTTTTAACCTTAACAATGAAATTTAAGTTCCTAAACACCAATAATAAGTTGAATTTTTACACCATTGAAGACTTCTCTCTAGGAGACATTCCTTTGTATGGCGATGCTGTTCCTGCTGGCTTCCCTTCACCTGCAGACGATTATTTAGATATGGACTTAAATTTACACGATTATTTAGTGCAACACCCCTCTGCTACCTTTTGTGTTAAAGCGATTGGTGATTCTATGGTAGATGCTGGAATTAAAAGTTCTGATGTTATGGTGATAGATAGAGCTTTGACGCCAAAAAACAACGATATTATACTTGCTGTTGTAGACGGTGAGTTTACCGTCAAGCGTATCAAAAAAAACGATGACGAACTGTATTTAATACCAGCCAATGAAAACTATCGCCCTGTAAAAATAACAGAGGATATGGACTTTCAGGTCTGGGGAGTAGTAACCTTTATTATACATAAGGCCAATGCTAGCACTAGCGGATTGTAACAACTTTTACGCTTCGTGTGAGCGTGTATTCCAGCCACACTTGGAAAACAAACCCATTGTGGTGCTTTCTAATAACGATGGTTGCGTAATTGCTAGAAGCAACGAAAGTAAAGCTCTTGGTATAAAAATGGGTGTCCCTGTTTTTCAAGTTAAAACCATCATAGAACAACACAATGTTCAGCTCTTCTCCTCTAACTTCACCTTGTATGGCGATTTGTCTAAACGAGTAATGAATACTATCAAACAAGAAGTCAAGGCCATGGAAGTCTATTCTATAGATGAGGCATTTATGGACTTTAGCGGAGATGGTAACCCTTTAGAAAAAGGCATTGCTCTAAAGAAGAAAGTTCAACAAAATGTAGGCATCCCCATATCTATAGGTATTGCGCCTACCAAAACCTTATGTAAGGTGGCGGGTCTTATCGCTAAAAAGCATACCAAGTCAGGAGTATTTGTATTAAAAGATAAAGCCATTATAGAACGAGCCTTGAAATGGCTGCCAGTAGAAGAGCTTTGGGGTGTAGGTAGAAGACATGCTCGTAAGCTAAACGATGTTGGTATTAAAACAGCCTATGATTTGTGTCGAGCAGACGATAGTTGGATAAGAAGGCGCTTATCAGTAGTAGGCTTAAGAATGGTCAAGGAGTTAAGAGAAGTGCCTTGTTTCCCTTTAGAAAAACAGGTTAGTAAAAAGAAAAATATCTGTACCTCACGCTCTTTTAGTCAATGTATCGGTAATATAGAAGGGCTTAAAGAAGCTGTGAGTAACTATGCTAATAGATGCGCCTACAAACTGCGTAAACAACAAGGCTGCGCCTCTAGAATCAGCGTGTTTATTCATACCAATCCATTTAAACCAACAGATAAACAATATAAAGGGTTTACTTCTATAGTATTAGATACCCCTAGCAACGATTCTATAGAGTTAGTTCGCTTAGCCTTGAAGTGTCTAGAAAAAATATATCGCTCAGATTGTACGTATAAGAAAGCAGGGGTTATTGTTAGTGATATAAGTCCTCAACAACAACAGCAACTTAGTTTATTTGACACCTTAAATCGTCAAAAACACCAGTCTATTATGACAGCCCTGGATAATATTAACGATAAATTCGGAAAGGATAAGGTTCACTTAGCTATTCAAGGTTACGGCAGGCGGTGGAAGATGAAACAAGAACAACTCTCTCCTTGTTATTCTACTCGCATAGAAGATGCTCTGAAGGTGTACTTATAAATTATTCAACCTTAAACGCAAATTCTCTCGAATGTTCAGCCAAAACAAGTTAATGTCTGCAATATGGTAATCGTCACGTTTGTAAAAACGCAAAATCAAGCCTTTAGGACGTTCTACCCAAAGCATTCCTTGGTGATTTTTGACCGATAAAGAATGTGGATATTTTAATTTTCCAGAAGGAAATAATATCCCTTGATGCTTAGTATAATCGGATTGGACGTTAGATGATTTCCAATGAATAGGGTTGATACTTACTATAGAATCTCCAAAAGGGTTTGAAGGGTAAAAGCCCGACCTAAAACTACGCCAAGAAACAAAGCAATCGACTTGGCTTTCATTTTCACAAGCTAAAAAACTATCTGAAATAGTCGTAATGGGCATTCCTAATAAATAAGCCAGTTTTAATTGATAAGACATCTTTTCATCTACTAATATTACTTCTTTTAATAAACGCTCAGCGTGATTTGTTCCTTGACTATGTCCCGCAATAATGAAAGGACGGCCGTGATTCCAATGCTTCCAATACTTAAGGAAAGCATGACGAATATCAGAATAGGCTAAATGAAAGGCAGGGTACCCATTACTTAAATCGGTATAAGAATCTATATGCATTTGGCGATAATATGGAGCGTATAAACGAGTAAGACCAGCAAAGACGGAGGCTTGATTTTGTAGTAAATAATTTGTTCTACTAACATTTACAACAGAGTCCTCAAGACTAGCATTCCAATTATCACCAGAATAAAAGGAAGTAGGGTGAATATAAAAAACATCAACTTGAGAATTGTAGTCAAAAAGAGTATCCAAATAATTTTTGGGTAAAAGTTGTTTGGCATCATCTCTTAGAGGGTGAAAAGCCCAGTAAAATAGCGAATCATAAGAAGGAGCTGTAGGGCTTAGTGTAGCATCAAAATTCGTAATTGGCGATTGTAATCTTGGAGAACACGACCACATAAGAAAAATCAAAAAAAGTAATGAAAAAGGTGAGTACATCAACAGAAAATAATGGGTGCAAAGTTAACGTAATTAAGTTGATGGTTTAATTGTATTTTTACTCACTAAATTTAAACTTAAAATTTGAACCTAAAATTACATATCGGCTCGAAGACCTTAGACAAAAGCAAGTGGGAAATCATGCGTTCTGATAATTCATTCTTGTCCTTACCATTTAAATTAGCGTTTGAACGACACCATAAAAATAATATTAACCATCTGTTTTATGTTGCTGATGATAAGAATAATAACGCTATTGGTTACGCCCAAGAGTTTAAAATTCGAAGTGATAAGATTCGTGATTATCAGAAAAAGAATAAGTTGAAAATAGGTATAATTAACATGATTTTAAAGTTATTAAATCTAAAGGTTGTCGCACTTGGCAACGGACTAATGACTAAT
>CAXFOQ010000082.1:0-3889 GCA_964004705.1 uncultured Flavobacteriales bacterium
AATATCTTATTTTTAGCCTACTTAAAGCATAAAATGCCCCAGATTAAAACTGTTTTGGAAGGTTTTAATAAAGGAAAAGAATGGACTTATTACCTTATACCATCGTTTTTAAAACCGGATTATTTTGCTAGTTTTTTCACTGAAGTTGATGACAAGCATTTACAGTTTTTAAATGAACAAAATTTAATGCCCCGTAAAGTAGTTTATGGTATTAACAAAAGTAATTTCCAACAAGCTGTAAATATGGGATTTAAGCATTTGATAATAGACTACGACTCTAGTTTATCTTTAAAAGTCAAAGATTACAAGATTTCTAATTACCTTCCACACACCGATTTAAAATCGCACCAATGACAGGCATCTTTATTTTCTGTAGGATAAAATTCTTTTTCTTCTTCTACTATGGTTAATAATAGAATTTCCAATTCTTCTTCGAATTTTTCCATTACTAAGGCGTCCATTTTGAGTATTGTTTTATCTAGCTTTACAAAGATAGGTCCATCGTCTAAATTTCTTAACGAATAGTTAGCAGCCGTAAAATTACTGTCATTCATCACAGTCTTTGCATACAAATAGGCGTATGTCATCAGTTGAAAGGCTTTAGCTTTTTTGGGGTTTTCCCTCAGTTCTTCAAATGATTTAAAACTTAGGTCTTTTTGTTCAACTTTTCCCGATTTATAATCTATAATTCGCACAGAATCACCTACTCTATCTACCCTATCCACATTTCCAAACAAGTTAAACTCCATACCATTGACATTTATGGTATAAGAAAGTGAACGTTCCACATCGGTAACAAAAAAAGATTCTTCGCATTCAGATAAAAAACGGTGTTCAGCCTCAAAGTAATTTGAAGTAAGTCGTTGAGCAACTTGATACAACAAGTGGTTTTTACCGTGATTCATACGCTCTCCTACTTCTTTTTGAAAACCCTCTGTTACAGCCATCAAAGTGGAATTCTTAATTTTATCTAACAATTGAGGTCTTAAAGGTGCATACAAATGTGGAGAGTAGGCTTCGCACAAAGCCTCGTGTATAATTGTACCGAAAGAATTGGCTTCCATAAATTCCACAATCTCATCTTTAGGATATATTTTAGCAATGTATTTGAAATAAAATTGCAACCTACAATTTATAAAGGTAGTTAAGGCCGTTGGCGATACCCTTTTAGCAGCCCATTCCTCAAGCTTTTCTTTTATACTTTCTGACTTATCAATAATAATAGGCTCTATTGAGTTTACACTATTAACTTCCGATTGTAAGACCTTTTCATTAATCTGAAGATGGTCTAACTCATTTATAATTTGAGTAATGAATCGGCTTTTTTCACCGCTACCAAAATCATCGTTTTGGGTGTTATATATCAATGAAACATTTTCGGCACGTTGAAGTAATCTATAAAAGTGATACCCAAAAATAGCATCTCTTTCTTCGTGTGTAGGCATTTTAAAATGCTTTTTCAATACAAAAGGAATAAACGAATTAACGGACTTACCAGCAGGTAATTTTTCTTCGTTAACACTCATTATGATAACATTCTTAAAGTCTAGTGTACGTGTTTCTAGTACCCCCATCATTTGTAAGCCGTTAAGTGGTTCTCCCATAAAAGCAATAGACTCTTTACCTATGATTTGGAAAAAGATAGCCTTAAGCGTCTTTAAATCCATATCTCCTTTAAAATCTAACAGATGGTTTTCTAATATCTGAATGGATTTGTAAAAAGAAAATAAAATTTCAGATTCTACACTTGCCTCTTGCTTAACTAATTGGTTTTTTAATTTATCTAGCAAGAGTTTGATGTTATGAATGGCTAAAGTGGTATCCGACCAATCGCCCAAGATGTAAGCAAGAATATCCCATTGGCTATCATCGTTAAAGACTTTTTTCAGAGAAGAAGTTGAAACAAAGACAATATTTTTTTTATTCAGATGACGATTGATTGCCATCAATTTAGAGGACTCTATCAGACGGCTCAAATATGGATTTCTAAGAAGTTTTTGAATGTCTTTCGAATGGAATTTATTTTTACCGTATTGCTGTTTCTTCAACTGAGTTTTAAAGAGTAAATCAACCAAACTAAACAAAGGTGTGCTGCTGATGGGTGCACCCATAGTTATATTTACACTCTGAATTGAATCAGGTAAATTATTCAACACAGGAAATAGCAAGTTTTCGTCTGCAAGCACCAGTGCTGTTTGACTATCAGTCAAATCTTCATTAGGAAAGTTGGCTAACAAATGACCAGCAGTACGTGCTTGTCCTACATTCTTAGCACACCCTATGATATCTATAGTTTTATCTTTTTCAAAAAAGCGACTAAGTTTAGCATTTCCCCATTGTTGAAAATGTTGTCTTAGAAAAAGTCCTCCCTCGTGTTTGTCGTTTTCTACATAGTGAGCATCAGCATCCCAAAATAGTTTAGCATTTTTATGAGTCACAAAGTGATTAACTATTCTGTTTTCAGCGGTTGTTAGAGCATTTAAACCAATAAACCAAACCTCATCAAAATCATGTTTTAAATTGACTATGGAGTCAGCAGCTTTACGATATGCTAAACCTTGATAAGCCAAATTATCTTTGAGTAAAGAAGCCTTAAATGCTTTATACCAATCGTACAAATAAGCAAAAAATTGAACATATTTTTCTTGAAATGGAGTTAATTCTGCACTATTTAAACTCCATTGTTCTAACTCTTTAATATCTCTGAGGTTAGTCAACAGAGCTTGGGGATCAACTAAATATCTATCCATTTCATTGAAGTCGTACAAGATAGTTTGACTCCATTTTAGAAATTGCTCAAAATTATCGTCATTATTTTCTGGTCTATTGACTTCAAAAATCTCATAGAGACGAAACTGCAAACTTAAATTGTCAATAGTTTGTAGTCCTGAAAGCTCTGTAATAAAATCTTCAATCGAATAAATTTTAGGCAACCAAATAGGCTTAGAAATGTACTTAGACAAATAATGTTTTAGAAACACTATAGAACGTTTTGAGGGTAATACTACCGTTAGTCTATCGGTGTTTCCTTTATCCAAGATTTTTTGAGCGATATGTTCTAAAAAAGGCTTTACCACTGTACTATTTTATCGTTTACTTCAGTATAAATTATATATTTAGATATTTCTTCAAAACCCATCTTTTTCAATGCTTTATAATATTTATCTACTTGTTTCTTATGTTTTTCCATTTGAGATGTCGAACCCGTCTTGTAATCAATAATTTTTACTTTATTATTTTTAATTAAAAGTCGATCTGGCACATAACTTTCGCCACTTTCTTTTAAAATGATTTGTTCAGTTTTCACTTCCCAATCTTCTAAAAAAAATGGCATTAGTTGTTCATCATTTAGTAATTCCTCAACTCTTTTTCTTAGCTTACTTTTCATCTCTACTGATATTAAGCCGTTACGTTCTAATTTATTAAGTACCGACTCCTTATCTTTTGGATAATGAATCTGAGCCAAACATTCATGCAACAAACTCCCCCATTGTTGTCTATCTAAATTGATATCCCATAATTGATTGGAATTGTTCTTTAGACGAATGGTCTTCCTCCAATTAGATAAAGAAGAATAATTTAAATTAAGTGCCAAGTTATCAATGTCTTTATCCTCTGACTTAGGCTCTAACTTTCCAATACTAATTGGGAATTCATGTGTTGTTCTTTGAAAGTAATAACCAATTAACTTGCTCAGTGTATTAAAATCATCTAGTTTTTTATATTCAGCAGTATAGATATATAACTGATGCTTAGGTCGAGTCATAGCCACATACAGAACATTCAAATCGTCCATTAAAGATTTATTTTTCTCCTCTTTATGAATATCGGCATATTCTGAACGTTCTAATTGCTTACTATTGTTCAATAGCGCCACTTTCATTTTCTT
>CAXFOQ010000083.1:0-3824 GCA_964004705.1 uncultured Flavobacteriales bacterium
AACTAACTGTTTATAGCTAGCCAACTCATTATTCCAATACTATTTTTTAAAGCCGACTCATCAACATCAAAATAAGCGTTGTGCAAATGTTTTTTTTCTTGATTATTTTTACCAACTCCTATTCTATAAAAACAAGCCGGTACATAATGCGAATAAAACGAGAAGTCCTCGGCAGTCATTCTTTTTGGAATTTCAATCACATTTTTAGCACCAATGAACTTTTGAGCATTTTCAAAACATAGCTTAGTAAATGACTCATCATTTTTTAAAAAAGGATAGCCGATTTTAATATCAATATCACATTTACCACTCATTTCTTGCGCTTTAGAATAACAAATATCTCTAATAATTTGATGTGCTTCTTTACGCCAGTCTTCATTCATAGCTCTCAAAGTACCTTGTAAACTAATAGTGTCAGGAATAATATTGCCAGCAGAACCGCCTTGTATAACTCCAAGAGAAAATACAGATGGGGTGTCCTTTACTTGATCAAACCTATTGTATAAGGCTATTATTATTTTACTGGCAATAAGTAAGGGGTTTACCCTACCCTTTGGAAGTGCAGCATGCCCTCCTTTGCCAATAACATCTATATATATTTCGTCTGCTGAAGCCATAAACATTCCACCACGCATTCCAATTACACCACTATCTAGCTCAGGCGAGACATGTTGACCAATAATTTTATCAACTTTAGGGTTTTCCAATACACCTTCGGCTATCATTAAAGATGCACCACCAGGTAATTTTTCTTCACCAGGCTGAAAAATTAACTTAATTGTTCCCTCCCATTCCTCCTTCAATTCATTGAGAAGACGCCCTACTGCTAAAAGAGATGCTGTATGAACATCGTGTCCACAAGCATGCATAACTCCATTATTTTTAGAAATATAATCCAAGTCATTCAATTCCTGAATTGGTAACGCATCTATATCGGCACGTAAGGCAATGCATTTAGAATTAGGTTTTTTTCCTTTTATAAGACCTACAACTCCTGTTTCTACTAATCCAGACTTAAAAGGGATACCATATTCTGAAAGTTTTTGCTGAATATACTCCGATGTCTTGTATTCTTTAAACGAGAGTTCGGGATAGGTATGTAGGTGTCGCCTAATCTCTACAGTATCTTTATAAAAATTTTCTGCTAGAGATTTTATCTTATTTTGAAGATTTTTCATTTACCAAAGATTAATTTAAAGCCTCCAAAAAGTAGCATTATGCCAAAGACTTTTTTTAGTGTTTTTGCGTCAACATTTACTGCCCATTTTGAACTTAAATAACCACCTACAATGAAAGCTACTGAAATTATTAAGGCATATTTCCAATCTACAAAACCCGCTTTATGATAATTCCAAGCAGCTAATATTCCAATTGGTGGTAACATAACTGCTATGCTAGTGCCTTGCGCTTGATGTTGAGTCATTCCCAATAAAATCATTAATAAAGGAATGATAATTATTCCACCACCAACTCCTATAAATCCACTCAATAATCCTGCTGCTAAGCCTATTAAAATTAAAAAAAGTAATGTTATTGTAGACATAGTATAAATTACTTGCTAAGATATATAAATCAAAATATCTTTGCCATATGATACAAATACAAACTTTCACATTTAACGACTTTCAAGAAAATACTTACCTATTGTTTGATGATACTAAAGAATGTATCATAGTTGACCCGGGTTGCTACGATAATCAGGAACAAGAAAAGCTAAGCAATTTCGTGACTGAAAATAAGCTAAAACCTGTCCTTCTAATAAATACGCACTGTCACATAGACCACGTCTTAGGTAACCGTTTTGTTAGTGATAAATGGATGTTGGACTTAGCTATGCATAAATTAGATTTACCAACACTTAAGTCTGTGAAAGATTATTGTACGATCTATGGATTTCACAATTATCAAGAAAGCCCTTTACCCACTCATTTTTTAAATGAAGGTGAAAAAGTAAAGTTTGGAGAGAGTGAGTTAGACATTCTATTTACTCCAGGACATGCCCCTGGCCATATTGTTCTACATTCTGAAAAGCACGATTTTATAATTGGTGGAGATGTACTATTTCAAATGAGTATAGGCAGAACCGATTTGCCGGGCGGTGATTTTGATATACTAATTAAAAGTATTAAAGAAAAACTTCTACCAATTGATGATAATACTAAAGTTTATTGTGGTCATGGTCCGACTACTACAATTGGTTTTGAAAAAGCAAATAATCCTTTTTTGAAAAATTAAAAATCATTCTACTCTTTTTTCATAATCTAAGATAAGTAGATAATAAGTAAACACCCCAAAAGCATACAGTGCTGCTGTGATATAAAAAATATAAGCATATGGCATATCCATACTTTTTAAAAATCTAAATATTTGGGAACTGAAGTACCAGCTGCCACTCCAAATAGCAGCAGTAATGGCAGATAAAATTTCTTGGTTTTCCTTACCTACATAATTCATAGTAAGCTCTGAAGTCATAGGCGCAGCCATATTCATTAAAGGTGTACGTATCCAAAAACATAAGATAGCCAATGGCAAAGCCCACCAATACTCCACAAAAAACTCTGTCGTAGCTAAAGCGACTAAAGCTAAAACAGCAATGGACTGAGTTAGTGTAATACCTTTTTTAAATCCTAATATATCTTTGACCCTTGGAACTAACAAAGCCATAAAAGCGACCAGCAAACTTGCTCCGCCACCAATTAGAGCAAACTCCGAAGAATCCACACCAAAATCATGATAGAAAAATAAATTGATGAATGGGATAGTCAAACCTGCACCAATAGATATTATTATAGTTGGCACAATGGCTTTAAACAACAAAATCCAGTCGTAAGACTTCCATTGAATACCTTTTTTTTCTGCTATTACATCGTCAGTGTTAATTTGAAATAAGAAAAATACACCAGTAAGCCCCACTAATGAAATAAACAAAAGGATAGTCCCTTCATCGATAGTTCTAAATGAACGACTTAAAATAAATATGATAATACTACAAATAATTGTTCCAAAACTATGTGTAGCGTAATTTAAGGATATGGCATGAGATTGATTTTCTTTTGAAGTATTTCTCATAATGTAGGGTAAAGTACTGACTTGAAAACAAGTAAATACTACACCCCAAAATACAAACAAATAGGGTAGAAAAACAAACATCTGATTTCGAATAGCAAGTATCATAGCAATAGCCACCAAAGGAACGCCAAGACTACCTATCATAAAAAATGGTTTTAGGCGCTTCCCTTTAATGTAAAACCCCAAAGGAAAGGCTAACACCATTACCGCCAAAAAACGATAGGAGATATAGTTGGCTATTTCGGGGTCACTAAACCCCTCTTTAGCTAAATAAATATTTAGGATAAGAAAAAAAGCTGCACCAATAAGCTGAATAAAAAACTCTGCTCTTATCATCAGCAGAACATGCTTTTCTAAGCGTGCATATGATTTTAAAATTTTTCTCAAGCGATTAAACTAAGCATCAACTTTTCCACCTCATCACTCTCCCATTTATCTTCAATGTTAGGAACGTCCATAACTTTCTGCATTAGCTTTTCTTGTTGTTGTCCAATCTTCCATGCTTCAGAATAACGAATAGTGCTAAACGAAACCATAGAATACAAAGGCAGCCACTTATCAGGATATTTTTTGGAAAAATGTAGTTCTATTTTTTTCTGAAGTAAGAATTTAGGATCGGCAGTCTTGTCTCGCATCACTATAAAATTGTGCATGGACAAATCTTGAACACCATCACCATCTGGCTTTCTTATTTTAGAATATTCATCAAAACAAGCCTGCCAATCTTCGCCATGTTTTTGCATCAATTGGTCTAA
>CAXFOQ010000084.1:0-3666 GCA_964004705.1 uncultured Flavobacteriales bacterium
CTTCTGATAATATCTTTGTCGAATGTACCAGAACGACCCCTGCTAATTAGCTTGTTTACTCTAGCCATCGCCCATTGATTCATTGACATTCTAGGTCTTGACCCTGCGGAAAGAAAAGCACCTTGACCCCTACGAAAAGAAGCCTTGAGGTCACCAAGGCTAAACAATTTAGATTTCTTTGCTTTTGCTCTAAGTGTTGCTAGTGTCTTTGCTGATAAGGGTTTTCTTCTTACTGCCATTATGTCCTATTCCTTCTTCTTAGTAATGAGCGTGGTATTCTTGCACCTGCTTTGTATAAGGCACTTACTTGTTTCAATAGACTCGCTCTAGCACTTCTTTTCGCACCTTTAAGACCAGAAAGATATTTTTTAGGAATACCAGTTCTTTTGTCTTTGGGTACTAGCCTACGTTTACGTTTCTTCTTCAACTGTCTGTCCTTCTACTTCTGTTGTTTGGAACTGCCCTCTAACTGTTCTGGTAGTGTCTATTTCTTCATTTATTGTTCGTATCATTTCGCTATCGTCAATGACCGCCTGTGCTATCTGCTTATCTAGTTCCTTGTTAAATGTTTCGGACTTGATACCACTAGCTTTCGCCATTTGTAGGAATTGTAAATCATTTGCCCAATCTCTAATATCAAAGGTATCTGGATAGTTTACCGAACCATCAAACTGTTTATCTTGCCACATAGCAAACAAACCCCATATCTGTTCTTCTGCGTTCTCAAGATAATCGGCTTTTTCTGATAGTCTTGCGTTCAATAACTGAAATTCTGTTTGTAGAGCAATACCACTAGCTATCTGTGTACCTGTTGCCCTTACTGAACCCATGTGTGTAATCCTATCAATAGCGTCTACTTTGTTCTGAATACACTTCATTATTCCATCTAGGTTCTGACCGCTTGGCTGTATTATGTAAGGCTTAAGATTAGCTTCTAAGTCTTCTGGTATCTCTATAATAGACCCTGCACCTGCACTAGCTTCAACATTTGGTGTTTTTACAAGGCTTGGGTGGTTTGCTAGTCTAATAAGCTGTTCTTTTTCAGAATAGTCGTTGTAAATAGATTGTTGTAGAAATGCAACATCAGCAAGGTCACTAATACCTATAGGTCTTTTAGCACCCCTTAAATTATAGACATTGACCGCAGGAATCTTTCCTATTGGGTTTGGTACTTCTTCAATTAACCTAGATTCACCTTTTGAATATTCTTCTGAATACTCCTCAACCTCATAAGTGCTTATGGTTTCTTCTGTGAAAATTTTTATTATTGCTCTGTCTGCGTTAATGTCCTCAACCACCATCAACATATCAAGATAAAATCGACCACTAGCTGACCGCCTGTAGTTCCAGTTCACAACGTTTTCTGGGGTGTAGATACTAATATAGGGTCTAATGTCCTGTGCTAGTTCTTCTGCTCTTGTGTTGGCGTTTGACTGTGGCTTATCGACTATGACCCAACAATTACCATAAATGCTTGCGTTCATTTGTACTTCACGCATTACTGTGTTGAATGAGCGACCATCTAAGTCAGCGTCCATAAGAAACGACTTCAACTGTTCATCGCCATCTAATGAACCATAATTTCTTGTGGGTGGAACTCTCCAAAGAAAGCTTGTGTATATCTGAACGACATTCTTACAATGGTTATCAACTGGGGTATGTCTTATTCTTGCGTCATATTCTTCGGGTGACTCTAAAACATATCGGTGAAGGTAATAGCCATTTTTATAATCATTTCCACCAAGATAACTACGAATATAGAATTCCCAATTTGCTATGTTTGAGTGCCATAAGTCGTGTTTACTTGTAAGTGTTTCCCTATCCATTAACTCCACCTTTTAGGATGGCTTGGTGCAAAATTCCTTTTTAGTGGAAAATTATACTCTACTAAATAACCAAGTGCATCATTCATATGGTCATACCCACTATCTTTGTCTGGAATATGCGTACCTTCCTTGTAAATCTGTCGTTCTATGCTTTTGATCGCATTTTTACAGGACTTAACAATAAATAAACTACTTTTACCATTTACGTTCTTTAACTTACTATTTACTGCGTTAATCCTATCCCTTACTAAAGGTGCCGTACTTCTACATCTTACATCAAAACCATTATTTTTCAATATAGCTAAATCAGTTAAACCACCTGCACTTGTTTTTCTTTGCCTAGCACTTGGGTCTGGGTAAACCACTATTTGAACGTTCTTGTATCTGGTTTTAATCTCCTCACAAATTTCATTCGTATTACTACTATATATTTGTATCTCATCTATCATAAAAATTCTATCATTTTCTATCACACAAACAACAGCACTCATGGGGTCTACGTTGAAGTCTAAACCTATGTGTAATATTCCTGTGTTCTTGTTGTACTTCTCCACAATGTTTTTATCTCTACTAAAGTTGTAGTAAATCATTCCAGAATAATTAACGAATGTTGCTTCATATTCTTGTTGAAAGGTTCTAAGGTCTAGGTCTTGCTTTGCCTGTTCTATCTCGTCTTCACTTACTTGTTCGCCCTCTAGTGTGGTGTATTGAAAGCTTTTCCAGTCTTTATTGGTTTCCCCCATCTTGTATAACTCATAAGACCAGTTACCGAACCCTCTAGGACTACCACAGAACAACGCATGACCTTTTGTATCTGACAATGTAGGTCTAAGCACCTCAAACCATGTTTCTTTACTGATATCTGCAAACTCGTCCATGACTAAACCATGTAAGCCAACACCCCTCAATGAGTTCTCATTATCTGAACCCCTTAGTGTTATCTGGCTGTTATTCTTGAGTGTAATAGTCAAATCGCTGTGGTTTATGCTCTTTACCCATTTGTGCTGTATCATCTTTTCTTTGAGAACACCCCAACAGATAGCTTTAGCCTGTCTATAACTGGGTGCAACATACCAAACCTTTTTATTAGGCTGACTTGCAAACTTTGCTAATTCATTTATGGCTAGATATGTTTTGCCGAACCTACGTCCTGTAATCAGAACCCTAAAACGTGAGTCATCTTTGATTACTTTCTTTTGTGGTGCTGTAAGTGGCATTAATCAGCCGACCAAACTAGCGGTTCGTCTAGCTCTGTTGTTTCTATCTTATCTTGTTGCCCTAACATATTCTTTCCTAAGAATATCTGCATAGTTACATTACCTTTAGTTGCCGACTGCCATTGTAGCTGTCTAAGACGCATTTTCATTTCACTACGCCCTTTTGTCAGAAATTCCGAATAACTCTTTTCAAGAAGGTCTGGTGAACACCCAAAGAAATCAGCCATTTCTATATTAGTACAACCAAATTTAGCAAGCTTTTGTAACTGTTTTGTATCTATGTTGTACTTCTTTGGTCTTGCCATCCTATTTTAACCCTATAGTAAGGTGGTGTGGCATAGTTTCTCAAGGTTCAACCACTAATCATTGTACTACTGACCTACAACAAACAGTCCTTAACTATGTCGACTAATGCCACAAATAACATTTAGCAATAAATGTGTGATTATTCAACAATATTTCACACTCCACACATACCATCACATTCGTCAAGAAATGATAGTTGCCCTTTCTCTTCTATTGTTTGTAAATCTGCTTCGTCTAATGGTAGACCGCAAGGAAAACAAAAGAAGAGCCTAAAAACTTTTTTGTTTTTTAAGTCAAAATATTTTACTTTCATTTAA
>CAXFOQ010000085.1:0-3651 GCA_964004705.1 uncultured Flavobacteriales bacterium
TAAAACAGGTATGAAATTATTAGGGGTAAATGTTCCCGATAGAATGTAAAAGATATGTTTGAAAATTTATCAGAAAAATTAGAAAAAGCCTTTAAAGTCCTCAAAGGGCAAGGTAGTATTTCGGAAATTAACGTAGCACAGACTATGAAAGAAATCCGTAAGGCATTGTTAGCTGCCGATGTGGATTTTAAAACTGCTAAGCAGTTTACATCATCTGTTAAGGAAAAAGCTTTAGGTCAGCAAGTACTTACTGCTGTTGAGCCTGGTCAATTGCTTACCAAGATTATGCGTGATGAACTCGCTGAATTGATGGGTAGCTCCAAATCTGAAATTAACCTAGATGGTAATCCCACAGTAATATTGATAGCGGGATTGCAAGGTTCTGGTAAAACTACATTTACAGGAAAGTTAGCCCTTCACTTAAAAACTAAGCTAAACAAAAAGCCTTTGTTGGTAGCTTGTGATGTTTACAGACCAGCCGCTATTGACCAACTAGGCGTATTGGGAGAGCAAGTAGGCGTAGAAGTTTATAAAGAAGTAGAGAATAAAAACCCTGTTGAGATTGCTCAAAACGCTATAAAACATGCTAAAACAAATAATCATAATGTGGTTATTGTGGATACAGCAGGTCGTTTGGCCATAGATGAACAAATGATGAATGAGATAGCTGCTGTCAAGTCAGCCATTAATCCCAATGAGATATTATTTGTTGTGGACTCTATGACTGGACAGGATGCTGTTAATACGGCCAAAGCATTTAATGAGAAGTTAAATTTTGACGGTGTCGTCTTGACTAAGTTAGATGGTGACACTCGTGGTGGTGCTGCTTTGACGATTCGTTCGGTTGTCGATAAGCCGATTAAGTTTATCGGTACGAGTGAAAAGATGGACGGTTTGGACGTATTTCACCCAGATAGAATGGCTAGTCGTATTTTGGGTATGGGTGATGTTATTTCTTTAGTTGAAAGAGCTCAACAGCAATTCGATGAAGAAGAAGCTCGTAAGATGCAAAAGAAAATTGCCAAGAACCAATTTGGCTTTGACGATTTTCTAAAGCAAATTCAGCAAATCAAGAAGATGGGAAATATGAAAGACTTGATGGGTATGATACCGGGAATGGGCAAAGCTCTAAAAGGGGTGGATATTGATGATGATGCTTTTAAAGGAATAGAAGCTATGATAAAGTCCATGACACTTGAAGAAAGAAGCAACCCTAAAATTTTGAATGGTAGCCGAAGAAAACGAATTGCCAATGGTAGTGGTACTTCCATACAAGAAGTCAATCAGTTGATAAAGCAGTTTGGACAAATGGGCAAGATGATGAAGATGATGCAAGGCGGTGGTGCTAAGCAGATGATGCAAATGATGAAAAATAGAGGCGGTATGCCACGTATGTAATACAAATTTTATGCAGGTATTAGACGGTAAACAAACTTCTTTAGATATTCAGCAAGAGATTGCTCAAGAAGTTCAGGTTTTAGTAGATGAGGGTAAGAAGAAACCACATTTAGCAGCTATTTTGGTTGGTAACAATGGAGCTAGTGAAACTTATGTGGGTGCTAAAGTAAAAGCCTGTGAAAGAGTTGGTTTTGATTCCACTTTATTGCGTTTTGATGAAAGTATTACAGAAGATGAATTAGTAGCAGAAGTCAATAAAATAAATAAGGATGCCAATATCGATGGTTTAATTGTACAACTGCCATTACCCTCACACATCAATGAAATGACCATTACTGAAACCATATTACCCTCTAAAGATGTAGATGGGTTTCATCCTCAAAATATAGGGAAAATGGCACTAAATTTACCTACATTCCTTCCTGCTACACCTGCTGGTATAGTCGAATTGATAAAGCGATACAATATAGATACTGATGGTAAACATTGCGTTGTTGTTGGACGTAGTCATATTGTTGGTTCACCAATGAGTATCCTTATGGCAAGAAATAGCTATCCAGGTAATTGTACGGTGACTTTAACACATAGTAGAACCACCAACCTCAAAGAACTATGCCTATCGGCTGATATTCTTATTGTTGCCCTAGGGCGTGCCGAATTCATTACTTCTGATATGGTGAAGAACGGAGCATGTGTAATTGATGTTGGTATTAGTCGAGTAAAATCGGATAAAACTAAAAGTGGGTGGAAGTTAAAAGGAGATGTAAACTACGATGAGGTAGCCCCAAAATGTGATTTTATAACACCAGTACCGGGTGGAGTAGGACCAATGACTATTGCTATGCTCTTAAAAAATACACTTTACGCCGTTAAAGGATTCAATTAATGAATAAGACTCAAGAAAAATTAGTTGCCGAGGGGCTTATGTTACCTCTTATGGAAGCCTTTTATACCATTCAAGGAGAGGGCTATCATTCAGGGAAATCAGCTTTTTTTCTAAGAATTGGCGGTTGCGATGTAGGTTGTCATTGGTGTGATGTCAAAGAAAGTTGGAATGCCGATTTACACCCACCTACAGAGATTCATAAGATGATTGACAAAATTCTAGCTTTTCCTGTCAAAACGGTAGTTGTTACTGGGGGTGAGCCCTTAATGTGGAATATGCAACCACTAACGGACAGTCTTCATGACAAGGGCATGAGTATTCACATAGAAACCTCAGGAGCTTATCCATTAAGTGGTGATTTCGATTGGATATGTTTATCTCCAAAGAAAAATAATCCGCCAAAAGAGGCAATAATTCCTAAAGCCAACGAGTTAAAAGTAATAATACACAATAGGAATGACTTCAAATGGGCTGAACAATTTGCTAGTCAATGTTCTTCAGATTGTAAACTGTACTTGCAGCCAGAATGGAGCAAAGTCAAAGAAATGATGTCCGAAATAGTTGACTATGTGATGAACAACCCCAAATGGAATATATCTTTACAATCGCATAAGTACATGAATATACCATAATCTATGCCTTCTTCAAATGAAAAACCTCCTTATTCTATTATTATTTACCCCTTTTGTACTATTGTCACAGAACACTCCAAAGGCCAAAAAAGCCTATGCCAAAGCCGTAGAGTTTTATCAAGAGAGTAACGATAAAAAAGCTAAAGAATTAGTTCAGTCGGCTATACGACAAGATGCTAACTATTTGCCTTCCTATTTGCTTTTGGGTCAGCTCGAGGAAGAAGGTGGCAATATAGAATTGGCAATTTATAATTACTTAAAAGGTATTTCAGATAATAATCCCGATAATGCTTGGAGTTATTGGAAAGTAGGTATGCTATACATGCAAATACCAAACTATGTAGAAGCGCAACGAGCGTTCAATCATTTTTTAAACTTTAAATATCAAAAATCAAAAAAAATAGAGTCTGCTAAAAAAGAACTCAAAAACTGCGAATTTTCTATTGAAGCTATAGCTAGCCCAAAGCCTTTCGACTTTAAAAATTTGGGTGATGGTATTAATAGTGAATGGGAAGAATATTTACCTAGTCTTTCTGCCGATGGCAAGTTATTTATTGTTACAAGAAGAGGTCCACATCAAAACAATATTGTTTCAGA
Source organism: uncultured Flavobacteriales bacterium (assembly GCA_964004705.1). Taxonomy (GTDB): domain Bacteria; phylum Bacteroidota; class Bacteroidia; order Flavobacteriales; family UBA7312; genus UBA8444. The sequence continues at coordinate 3,514 of CAXFOQ010000085.1, forward strand.
AGATTTTTATCAAAGTGAATTTCTAAACGGTAAGTGGACAAAAGCTCAAAATATGGGCCCATCGATCAATACAATAGGTAATGAAGGAGCTCAGTGTTTAGCGCCTAATGGAAAACTTTTGTTTTTTACTGCTTGTGA
>CAXFOQ010000086.1:0-3602 GCA_964004705.1 uncultured Flavobacteriales bacterium
TTATTGACAATTACTTTATGCAATATCCCAAAGTAAAAGACTATATGGACTTAAGCATAGAACAAGCGCGTGAAAAAGGTTTTGTAGAAACCATTATGGGAAGAAAGCGAATGCTGAATGATATCAACTCAAGAAATGCTGTAGTAAGAGGCTATGCTGAACGTAATGCAATTAATGCGCCTATACAGGGTTCAGCGGCAGATATTATAAAATTGGCTATGATACACGTTTATAAGGCCTTTAAAGAAAAAGACTTTAAGTCTAAGATGTTATTGCAAGTACATGATGAATTGGTGTTTGACGTACATAAAAAAGAAGTTGATATTATCAAAAGCCTAATTAAGGATAAGATGGAAAAAGCTGTCTCGTTAAGCGTTCCTTTAGATGTAGAAGTTGGACAGGGTCTCAATTGGCTAGAAGCACATTAAGATTTTATTTCTTGTTTTTATAAGTAGAGTACAACTCTAAAAGGGCAGCCACACCAATAAAACTACTCTGACCCGTTTTAGTATCAAAACAAGCAAAAATTACAAATCACGTACAGAATACAGTACGTCTTTGTATTTTGAACAATTTTTTAGGAAATTGACATACTTTTGGGCAACTACCTCAGCAGAAGCTAGTTCGCCATCTTCTTTGTAGCATATGAAACGGTCTACTTCGGGGAAGTTTGTTTTATCGGCTCCTCTTATCTGTTCCTGCATAGCAGTATCTACAATGCCAGGGGCAATAGAATATATTTTAAACTTGGGGTATTCTAATTGCAGAACTTTAGACAACATATCTAGGGCTGCTTTCGAAGCACAATAAGTGCTCCAAGAGTGTATGGGGTGTTTGCCTGCTCCTGAACTTATATTGAGAACAATGCACACCGATTTACTCTTTTCAAAGCAAGAAATAAACTGATTACATAATATACTTGGTGCAGAAATATTCAAAAAGTAATTTTCAAAAATTTCTTTTTCTTCATGTAAATTAAGTGGTTTTATAGGTCCTATAGAGCCGGCATTATTGATAAGGACTACTTTATTAGCATTAAAAGAATTGGGTTTGAATATTTTATCTGTCCAAGGCTGTGATAAGTCAATGTAGTGGTGTTGGTATCTATCGTGTTGTATAGTTCTTGATCGGGCAATGCCTATGACCATATTGTTGGTGTTTTCTAACAATAACTCTGCTATTGCCTCTCCAATTCCACTACTTGCTCCCGTTATATAAAATACGTCCATTATAATTGGTTTAATGCTTGTTCAAGATCTGATTTTAGATCTTCAATATCTTCGATGCCGACACTAAGTCTGATAAGAGAGTCTACCACACCTGTTTTTTCTCTTACTTGTTTAGGAATAGCGGCATGAGTCATACTCGCTGGGTGACCACACAAGGATTCTACACCTCCCAAAGACTCTGCTAAGGTAAAATAATGAGTTGAAGACACCACTTTAAAGGCATCTTCTAATCGGTTACCAACTAGTGAGAAGGACAACATACCACCAAAATCTCTCATTTGTTTCTTGGCAATTTTATGATTGGGATGGCTTTCAAATCCGGGCCAATAGACCTTATCTACTTTAGGGTGATCTGCCAAAAATTGAGCAATTGCTTTTCCGTTTTCACAATGACGTTGTATTCTAAGGTGTAAGGTTTTTATCCCTCTTAGAACCAAAAAACTATCCATAGGGCCTGGCACGGCACCACAACTGTTCTGTATAAAGTAAAGACGCTCGGCTAGAGTATCGTCATTAAGCATTAAAGCACCCATAACTACATCGGAATGACCACCTAAATACTTGGTAACGGAGTGCATAACAATATCAGCTCCCATATTCATAGGGTTTTGAAGATAAGGTGACGCAAAGGTATTATCTACACCCAATAAAATGCTGTGGGCTTTGGCAACTTTCGCAACAGCTACTATATCAATGACATTTAGCATAGGATTGGTTGGAGTTTCTACCCAAATGAGTTTAGTCTTTTTGTTAATGTAATCGGCTATTTTATCGGCATTTTCCATACCAATGAAATGAAATTTAATACCATAATTTTCAAATATCTTAGTGAAGATACGGTAAGTCCCTCCATATAAATCGTTGGTAGAGACTACTTCATCGCCAGGATTTAGCAATTTAATAATCGCATCTATTGCTGCTAAACCACTGCCAAAACATAGTCCGTACTTGGCATTTTCAAGAGCTGCCAAATTACTTTCTAAAGCTGCTCTAGTAGGATTTCCCGTTCTAGAATATTCAAAACCTTTGTGGTCGCCAGGACTAGCCTGAACATAAGTAGATGTTTGGTAAATAGGAGTCATTATCGCTCCAGTTGCAGAATCAGGCTCTAATCCAGCATGAATCACTTTGGTGTTGAATTTCATAAATTTATAATATATGTGAGGCTAAGTTAAACAATTAGACACAAAAAAAAGAGGGGCGTGAGTTTCTTTTTCATATGTTCAGTAATACAGATTTTTAAAAAAATTACGTTTTAAAACATTAAACTTAACTCCTCTAGTCAATTGAGAAGAAGATTATTTGTTGGTATATTTGCCTCATATTTATAGGAAATGATGAAAAAAGCATACCACCTGAACCAATGCAGCACCTGCCAACGTATCTTAAATCAGCTCAGCTGGAAAGGACAATTGCAAAATATAAGAACAGAAAAAATTAGTGCCGAGCAATTGGATCAAATGGCAAAAATGAGTGGCTCTTATGAGTCCTTATTTAGCAGACGTGCATTGAAGTATAAAAGCATGGGGCTGAAAAACAAAACCCTTAGCGAAACCGATTATCGACAATTAATTTTAGAGGAAGATACTTTCCTTAAGCGACCAGTATTTATCGTCAACGACAAAATATTTATTGGTAATAGCAAAAAAACCATTGAAGCACTTAGCTCTGCACTAAATGAATAAACGACTTCTTGCCCACTTAGCTCTTTTTGCTGCTAATCTTATTTATGGCATCAACTACACTATTGCTAAAGAAGTGATGCCCAATTATATTGAACCCTTAGGATTTATTTTAGTTAGAGTAACAGGTGCTGTCGTTTTATTTTGGTTGTGCTACGCTTTCTTTTATTACGAAAAAGTTAATAATGGTGATTTACTAAAACTAGCTATTTGTGGTTTGTTTGGAGTTGCCATCAATCAAATGCTGTTTTTTGAAGGACTAAACCTAACCACACCTATCAATGCAGCAGTAATAATGGTAAGCAACCCCATCTTAGTCTTGCTATTTGGTATCTTCTTGGCAACCGAAAGTTTTAGTACTAGAAAAGGAATCGGTGTAACTCTAGGTGCATTAGGGGCAATAGTGCTTATTACCAATGGTGGGCAACTTAGTTTGAACAACGAACATTTTTGGGGCAATATTATGGTGTTTATGAATGCCTCCTCTTATGCTGTATATCTAGTGCTGGTAAAACCCCTAATGCAAAAATACAAGCCCATAACCGTTATTAGCTGGATATTTTTATTTGGTATTCTATTTGTTGTTCCATTTGGTTGGTCGGATTTCCAAGCCATACAATGGGCGACTATGCCCAGTGGTATTTTATGGCGAGTAGCTTTTGTAGTCATTGGCACTACTTTTTTAGCTTAC
>CAXFOQ010000087.1:0-3576 GCA_964004705.1 uncultured Flavobacteriales bacterium
GAGCCTCTCTAACACCAGCGCTACTATTACCAATAATGAAATTACAGTGTTTTAACAGCACTAAAAAATATTCAAAACGTAGAGAAGGAAAAATACTGAACCTAGAGTTATTTTCTAATTCTAATAAAGCTTGATTGACTTCTTTACTCCCCATATCGTTATTAGGCTTTATTACAATATAGTTACCCTCGTCTTCTAAAACTGCTTGTACTAAATTAGTGGCGCACTCCTTATTATTTCTTTCAGTTGTTACAGGGTGATACATCAATATATTATAGTTTTCATAAGGGATATCATAATATTCTAGTGTTTCATAAATTGTAGGTAGGTTTTCAGAAAACATAATGTCAACGTCAGGAGAACCTATAATATAAATCTGATTTTCTAATTCTCCCATTTGCAACAATCTATTTTTAGCCTCATCATTGGCAACGAAATGTATATGGCTTAATTTACTAATGGAATGTCTAATCAATTCGTCAATAGTTCCAGAAACTTCTCCACCTTCAACATGTCCTACTAAGATGTTATTTAGCGAGCCAACAATGGCACCAGCAAGGGTCTCGACTCTATCACCATGAACAATTAATAAGTCAGCTTTTACATCTTTAACAAAGCTAGATAAGCCCTCAATAGTTTTAGCTAAAGTCAAATCCATAGTTGACTCTTCTGTGTGATTTGAGAAGGTGTGTATATTTTGAAAGCCAGACTTTACGATTTCATTGACGGTATACCCATATTCTACTTGTAGATGCATACCTGTAGCAAAAATATGAACATTAAATTCTTTAGCTTCAGAGCTAATTTTAATTAGCGACTTTAGTTTGCCAAAGTCAGCACGAGTACCTGAAAGAAATACAATGGTTTTACTCAAAATCTTCCCAGTTTAATTGTTCATCATTTTCAATATTTCTTGTGGCTTTTTTCCCCAATATAGAATTAAAATGCTCTGCCAGTATTGCTCCTGTTCCGGGGCGTTTAACCCAAATATTTTCCATACCTAATACCTCTCCCCTTTTTATATTTTGAATAGAGCATACAGTAGCAAAAGCAAAGTCTATGGTAACTTGTTCTTCTTCAGCAGGTCCTTTTGTTCCGCCACTTTGCTCCCATATGATGTGACTACCTTCAATCAGCGCTTTACAGTTTTCTTCGTCCATAGAGCATACAATATCAGGTCCCGTTCTGTCCATGTGATCTGTAAAATGCCTCTCTAAAATAGATGCGCCTAAAGCTACAGCAGCCAAACAAGCGTGATTAGTAAGGGTGTGGTCCGATAGGCCAAAGGTTGTATTTGAAAAGTGATTAGCCATTTCTTGCATAGCACCAAGTCTTACCAATCTGTTGGGAGTAGGATATAAGTTAGTGGTATGTAATAAAGCATATTGAACTTTGTGCTTTTCAAATATAGAAACAGCTTTAGCAACACTCTCAATTGTATTCATGCCAGTACTCAAAATAATGGGTTTGCCAAAAGAGGCGATATGCTCTAATAATGGATAGTTATTACACTCTCCGGAACCAATTTTATAGGCGGGGACATCCCACTGTCGTAATCTGTCAGCTGCAGCTCTAGAAAAGGGTGTGCTAATAAATATCATGCCTTTAGCTTCAACATACTCTTTGAGTTGAAATTCTTCTTGTTCATTTAAAGAACAACGCTCCATAATATCATAAATAGACATATCGGCATTTCCAGGGATTACTTTTTTTGCTGCTCCGCTCATTTCATCTTCTACGATATGTGTTTGGTGTTTAACAATTTCAACACCCGCTCTGAAGGCAGCATCTACCATCTCTTTAGCTACCTCCAAGTTACCTTCGTGATTAATGCCAATTTCAGCAATCACTAAGGGGGGGTACTCTGTTCCAATTTTTCTTCCTGCTATTTCAATCATTGTATTCTTTTGAAATTAATTCTGCCCATTTCCAATCGAGTTCCGTGTCAATATCCACACTAGCAAAAGGATGCTCAATAATCATAGCCGTTGGGTTTTCGCTTATCAGTTTGCCGTTTTTAGCTAGTTCGTATGAACATAAATAAAGCAATCCATTTTCATAGTATAATGGTTCTAAATCTTGTGACCTTTGACCAAATTCATAGCTATAGGGTTTGAAGGCAGATTGTTTGATTTTACCAAGTTTATGCTCGCATAGACTCACTGTTATCAGACTATCGTTTTTATTTTCTTGTAGTAGTTTGATAGCTTCTTTAAACATTTTTTTTGGTCGTAATGGATTGGTGGGCTGTAGTAACACAACAAAGTCGTATGATTTTTCTACTCTTTCTATCACATCTTTGACAACATCAGTTGTTGGCGTCTGGTCTTGAGCTAAACTTTCATCACGCCATACTATAGTTACACTGTATTTTTCAGCTATTGATCCAATTTGTTTATCATCAGTGGAAATGATGATATCGCCACCAATGTAGCTTTGAGCATATCTAATGCTATGCTCAATGAGGGGAAAACCATTAAATGATCTGGTGTTTTTTCCTTTGATTCGTTTTGAACCTGCTCGAGCAGGTATAATGATTAATATTTTACTAGAAAAACTCATTATTTACAAAGCTATCATATTTTTTAGAAAAAATATAATTACATATGCCTAGGAATCGCTAACTTAGAAGAAGTAAGAAAAGAGGAATATTATTGATCACACTTAATTTTTATATTACAGTTATGTGAACGGAGTATAAAAATGAAGCGTGATTAAATTATTTTTTTGAAAGGGTTTCTCTGAACCCAACTGCTGGGCTGCATATTTTCAAAAATAGGCCTAACTAAACGACGCAAAAAAGGGTTTTTGAGATATATAAATATTTCTGAGTGAATAGGTTGTGCACCTACGTTACTTTTGAACTCGGCGGCAGTTCTTCCTAAGATGAGGTTACTTTTTTTATTGTTAATGGCTGATTTAATAGTTTCGTTAAGAATCCTTTCGTATAAACGATGACTTTGATTAAAGCGATAATCTAGACCAATAAAATAAGAATATAAGTTATTATTATCTTTTAGTTCAGATGAAAAAGCAATCATTTCATCATTTAAAAAGTAAGCAAATACCTGGCATTTTGGATCGTCAGAATCTATTAAGTCTTTATAAATAGAAGTGTTAAACGGACTTATGCTGAAGGCAGACTTATGATGTACATTTTCAAAAAGCTCTTGTAATTTTTTAGCATGTTTTATAAGTTCTGCTTGTGTCAATACTTTAATTTTTATGCCTTCACTCTTTTTCATTACATTTTTCAAGCGACTTCTATATTTTTTTTTGAGTGATTTTGTATAGTCTTCAAAATCATTCCAATTTTTTGATATTTCTAGTTGCATATCTTGGTCTACTATAACCTTTATAAGTTCAGGAAAAACTTTATTAGGATCTTCGACTTTCAACTCTTTAAAAAAATGATCGGGAATAATGAACTTATCTGCTCCTAGGTCTTTTTGTATACGAAGCAACAATGAGTTAAAAAAATCAACATTGTTCAAAAGCTTAACTGCTGAAAAATTAGAAACATTAGTCATTAGTCCGTTGCCAAGTGCGACAACCTTTAGATTTAATAACTTTAAA
>CAXFOQ010000088.1:0-3547 GCA_964004705.1 uncultured Flavobacteriales bacterium
CCTTCAGGATTATTAGGGTATCTTTTTAATGCTAATCTTTTTAATTCTTCATCAGTTAAAACTTTTTTTACTTTTGATTTATAAATATTATCATAAATATCTATAAGAGCTTTAGCACCTTCAACATCTAAACCATCATCTTTTATAAAAGGTTTAATGTTTATATATTTAGAATTAAGTGTAAGAGCTTCATCAAAACTAATTTTACCTTGTTTATATAATTCAAAGTTTTCCTTCATTTCTTTAGGAATTTCTTTAAGACCTTTTGTGAAGTTAACTTTGTCATAAGATGACATATTAGATTGATTTACTGCTTGTTGTGCAAAATTTCTTTTATCTCTTAACTTAGGTACAATGTTGTTTCTCCAGTAATCTCTATAACCTATTTTACTAGATACTTCTCTATCATTACCTATCATAGACTTCCATTCTTCACTTCTACGAATGTTCTCGTCTATATCAAAACCTTTATAACCTTCATCAACCATAGTCCACTTATGATGATAAATTTATAATTGAAACTGTAGATGTTATAAAGGCTTACTTTAATAAGTTCGAATCAATTGAAGAAAAAGATGAAATTCTACAATTGAAATATGAAGATTTAGTTAGTGATAGTAAAGTATGGCTAACTGCAATTGCTGAACATATTGGCTCTGAATTCGAGGAAAACATGCTTACTGAATCTGAGGTAAAACTTTTTGAAAATTCTGAAGACGAAAAACACCACCAAGACTCCCACAAGTCCCTAAACACCAGTCATATTGACAAATACAGGAGAGTATTTACACCCCTACAACTGCAAGAACTAAGCTATCTGCTGAGAAAAGAAATCAATGCATTAGGCTATTCTGTAGAAGAAATTACACCCAACCAAAGACTTTTGCGTTTGGAAAAAAAAATTAGCTTAAAACGTTCACCAGCGACCCTCTTTTATAGAACAAAAGTAAGGTTCATAAAAACCAAATTATCTTACCTTAAATTCATTTTAGAACAACGATTTAGATAATGTTCATTTAAAATGATTTATTTGCTCAAATTACTTCGTTTTCTGTTTTAGAATTTATTAGATTTGTCAGGATTTAAAACACAAAGAAAATATGAATTTTGATGTCATTGTTATAGGAAGTGGACCTGGCGGATATGTTACTGCCATTCGCGCTTCACAATTAGGTTTAAAAACAGCTATCGTAGAAAAAGAATCTCTAGGAGGTGTGTGTTTAAACTGGGGATGTATTCCTACTAAAGCCTTGTTGAAATCAGCACAAGTTTTTGAATACATTCAACACGCTGAGGATTTCGGTATCAATGTAAAAGATGCTAATGCAGATTTTGGCTCTGTTGTTAAACGTTCAAGAGGCGTTGCTGACGGCATGAGCAAAGGAATAGACTTCTTAATGAAGAAGAATAAGATAGAAGTGATAATGGGAACAGCTAAAGTAAAAGCTGGTAAAAAAGTAGATGTAGAAGATGCTGACGGCAAAACTACAGAGTATAGTGCTTCAAACATTATTATCGCCACAGGTTCTCGTTCAAGAGAATTACCTAACCTACCACAAGATGGAAAGAAAATTATTGGCTACAGAAAAGCTATGACTTTAGATAAAAAACCATCTAAAATGGTAGTTGTAGGTTCTGGAGCAATTGGCGTAGAGTTTGCCTATTTCTATAACGCTATGGGTGTAGATGTAACCGTAGTTGAATACATGCCTAATATCGTTCCTGTTGAAGACGAGGACGTTTCTAAACAATTAGCTCGTTCGTTCAAAAAATCTGGCATTAAAGTAATGACCAATTCATCGGTTGAAAGCGTTGACACCTCTGGTAAAGGTTGTGTGGTTAGCGTTAAAACTAAAAAAGGTGAAGAAACTATAGAGTGTGATGTCGTTCTTTCGGCAGTAGGTATCACAGCCAATATTGAAAATATAGGTTTGGAAGATGTAGGCATTGTTACTGATAAAGGCAAAATACTAGTCAACGACTTTTATCAAACGAATATGCCAGGCTATTATGCCATCGGTGATGTATTACCAACCCAAGCATTAGCTCACGTAGCTTCAGCTGAAGGGATAATATGTGTAGAAAAGATAGCAGGACACAATCCTGAACCTTTAGACTACGGTAATATTCCAGGTTGTACGTATTGTTCACCAGAAATATCTTCTGTAGGCTATACTGAAAAGGCCGCTAAAGAAGCTGGATATGATGTAAAAGTTGGAAAGTTCCCATTCTCTGCATCTGGTAAGGCTTCTGCCGCTGGGCACAAAGATGGCTTCGTAAAAGTTATTTTTGATGCTAAGTACGGCGAATGGTTAGGTTGTCATATGATTGGTTATAATGTGACTGAAATGATTGCCGAAGCCGTTGTAGCACGTAAACTAGAAACAACTGGTCACGAAATACTAAAAGCAGTACACCCTCATCCAACTATGAGTGAGGCAGTTATGGAGGCTGTGGCCGCTGCTTACGATGAAGTAATACATATGTAATAAAAAACATATTCCATTAAAAAAGCCCCGCAAATTCGGGGCTTTTTAATAATCAAAATTAATGATGAATTAGTCTCCTATAGAGATTAATTCTACTTCAAAAATAAGTGTAGCATTTGGTCCAATAGAACCTCCAGCACCTCTTTCGCCATAAGCCAAATTAGAAGGAATAAATAATTTATACTTTGCACCCGGCTTCATCAATTGTAAAGCCTCTACCCAACCTGGAATAACACCATTTACTGGGAATGTTGCTGGCTGACCTCTTTCAACAGAACTATCAAATACAGTACCATCAATTAACGTACCATGATAATGAACAGTCACTTTGTCAGTTTCTTTTGGAGAATCACCCGAACCTTGTGCTAATACTTCGTACTGCAAACCCGAAGATGTCGTTGTTACACCATCTCTTTTGGCATTTTCAGCTAAAAACTTTTGTCCAGCCTCTACATTAGCTGACTGAGCTTCTTTTGTTAGTTTACCAAAATAATCTTGTAAAATAAGATTAGATTCTTGTTCAGAAATTTTCAACTCATTTCCTTCAAATACATCAATAAAAGCTTGAGCAATAGCTTCAGAGTCAATTTTTGTTAGTCCTTGATTTTTAACGCTTTTGGCTACGTTGACACCCAAACTGTAACTTACTTTTTCCATTTCTGTGTTTAAATTTTGTGCATTAATGCTAGTTATTCCCATTATTAGAATAAGGGATAAAATAATTTTTTTCATTTCAGATATTTTTAATGAATAGCAAATATACTTTAAAATCATTTATTAAAGTTTTTATAAGCGATGTTTTGTATCTTTATCCCTTTTGGAAAATATGGAATTTGAGAAGACAACAATCGAGGGCTTATTCATTATTAAACCTCGTATTTTTAGTGATGAAAGAGGATATTTTTATGAAAGCTACAACCAAGCCATTTTTGAGAAAAATGGCTTGGATATAGATTTTATTCAAGACAATCAATCTTTATCTCATAAAGGCGTATTAAGAGGCTTACATTTTCAAGCACCGCCATTTCAACAAGGTAAGCTAGTTCGTGTTATTCAAG
>CAXFOQ010000089.1:0-3500 GCA_964004705.1 uncultured Flavobacteriales bacterium
ATGGCGGCGTCTATAAAATGGATGCTAATACTTGGATGGTAACACCATTTATTTTCACTGGAAATGGAGCTAATGAAATCCCCAATCAAGGCAATGGCTTAGGAAATATAGCCTATGATAAATGGAATAATCAGTTGTTCATTACCAATTTTGAAGATGGTAAGATTTACCGCTTTGATATGCAAGGTAATCTACTCTCTAGTTTCGACCCTTTTGCTGCCAATAGTACCGAGCTAGGTACATTTAGTGGGCATGGTGAAGCTTTATGGGGCATTAATGTATATAGCGATACTGATGCAATAAAGGTTTACTTTTCATTATGGACAGAAGACAACTCCCTATCTGATCCTAGTGGTGACAATAATTCGGTTTGGTCAGTTGATTTAGACGCTACAGGCGATTTTACTGGTAGTGAAAGTCTATGCTTTATATTAGAAGACAATACGGGTAGTTTTATGAATGGGATAGTTGGAGCCTCATATCCTATTTCTGATATTGCTTTCAGTAGTGATGGCAAAATGTATGTTTGTGAAAAAGTACAAGGTGGCTGGGGAGCTTTTGGAGGTTCGAATGATTTATTTACCCCTGGTGCACATAGCTCACGACTGTTTGAATACCAAAAAATTGCTGGCGTGTGGACACGCACTATAAAATATGCTGTCGGTAACTACAATACGCCTAACGATGCTGACAATACCACAGGAGGTGTAGCTTTAGGAAATAGACAACTTCCAAATGGAGAAATAGAATGCGAAAAAATAATTTGGGCATCGGGAGACGCCTTACGATTCAGTGGTTATAATGATTTAGTAGGACAAGATTACGTTTATGGTCTTACTGGCATACCCGTAGAAGGAAACTCTAACGACCCTAGCGATCCCGATTACGTGCAACTAAGTAGTATTTACATAGATGTGGACTATACTGGAACAGGCAGCAATGGTGGACAAAAAATGTCTTATGGCGATATCGAAATATATTCCGATGCTATTAGTGAAGCTACTTTTACGGTAAGTCCAAACACGACTATCTGTCCCGGTGAATCTATACAACTCAGTGTAAGTGGTGGTACCAATTACGAATGGAGTCCGTCTGCTACATTGGACGATAATACCTCAGACAGCCCAACTGCTAGTCCTACTGAAAATACCATTTATACCGTAACAGGAGAGGGAAGCTGTGGCGGTAGAGATACCGTTAGTGTGAGTATAAGTATTGATGATTTTACCTTTTCTTTAGGCCCCGATTTGGCTATATGTGAAGGCATAAGTGGTGTTTCTTTAGATGCTGGTAGTAGTGCTATAGCATACATCTGGAACACAGGACAAACCTCTCAAACCGTTAGTGTAAACGATGAAGGAATATATAGCGTTAGTGTAACAAGCCCAGCCGGTTGCAACTATACAGACGAGGTATCGGTAGAAAACAAATTCTTGCCCACAGTAGTATTTAGTACTCCTAACAACTCGGCATGCCCTCCAGCTAAATTTAGCCTTATTGATGAAAGTATACATCAAGAAGGCGACCCCATAGTAGCTTGGAATTGGCAAATTGATAGTCAAAATTTTAACACCTCATCTGCTTATGTGGACTTAGCCAACACAGGAAGTTATGACGTTAGTTTGGAGGTAACAACAGAATTGGGCTGTATAGCAACTCTAAGTTTAAATGACTACCTCACGGTTCATGATTTACCAAATCCACAATTCATAATAGAGCCAGAAGAAATTAACAACTGCGACAAAACTATCAAAATAATCAACTTCTCTACAGGCTACGATTCTTTAAACTGGAACTTTGGAGATGGCGTAGTTAGTTGTGAAGATACCACTGATTATTACACCTATTCGGAAGTAGGCAACTACATCATACAACTGAATTTAGTTAATGAATTCGGATGTGAAAATATCTTTCATAGAGAAATTAATCCAGTAGCTACTATTCCTTTTTATACGCCCAATGCTTTCACGCCAGATGGCGATGAGCTCAATGAAACTTTCATTCCACAATTAGGCTGTAACGATGATTTTGAATTTTGGGTCATGAACCGTTGGGGCGAAGTTATATTCTACAGCAACGATATCAATATAGGCTGGGATGGTACTTACAACAAGCAAAGATGTCCTCAAGGCGTGTACTCTTGGAAAGCACGATATAATGGTGTCAAAACTAACCAAATCAAATTGGGCGAAGTACATCTTATGAATTAATAACTATTTTTTTTATACTCTCGCATTTGCGTAGTGGGTTCTAAGATGTCATAGCCCTGCCATAAACTATCGACAAACCGTTCTACATATATGACCTTCATTTTTTTGATTTGCTCAAAATTATGGTAATCCGAGGGGCTAATATTCTCATTAGATAAAAGCAAACATTCAAAAGACTTTTTACTCCTTATTTGCATATCTATAGCCCCTTTAAGTTCCAATAGTGTTTTGTCAAAAAGTGGTTTTTTCTTCTTTTTCAATAAGGCAAGTTTCCTATCAACACTAAAACTAGAACCCTTTTTGAGTGAAAAGTATTTGAGATGATAATGGTCATGTATTTTCTCAAAATTGATAGATATCTTACAGGTTTCCTCTTTATAACTAATCCCCATAAGCTTGAAGTTTTTTCCGTGTTTGCCCTCAGCATAGTGAAAGTCGGCTCTGAGCAAGGCATAAGACGATAAACTGATGTATAACCTTCCTTCATAAAGACCTTTATTCTTTTTACGATATAGTTTAGTTATTTTGCAAGGCCAGTCAATCTTATCTTCTATGATTTTTCTAGTCTCTTGTATTTCATTAATATCATTTTTTGAATTTTTCAACTTTTCATTAGCTTCAGCTGCAGAATAATATGCCTCCTGATTATCAACATTCCAATATTGTAAATTTTTTAGCATTATTTTTTTTCCTGAAATAGATTCACCTTGTCCGCCCCAAGAATCTATTAAATTCTTTATGTCCCTATTTATATCTCCATCAAGCACTTTTTGAATAACTTTTATCATTTCGGGAGTAGTCACCCTTATTCCATTCCTGAAAGAAAATTCAAGTTTAAGTTTATCCAATTCTTTCCCAATTTGAGGCCCTCCGCCATGAACAATCACAGGATTAATTCCTACTGTTTTCATTAGAACTACATCTCGAGCAAAGTTTTTTCTGAGGAAGTTTTCTTGCATTGCACTTCCTCCATACTTAATAACAATATTTTTTCCTGAAAACTTTTGTATGAAGGGCAGAGCCTCAGTTAAAACTTTAGAGATGTTTGTGGCTGAATTTTTTGAAATACTCATAGAAATTAATTCAAAAATTTTAAATTTGTACTTATTTCGAGCAAAGTTTTTTGAAAAAGTTCCTGTATCTCCATAAGCTTTTGTTCAGTATTAGCTTCAAATCTTAAAATCAACGAGGGAGTAGTGTTTGAGGCTCTCACCAGACCCCAACAATCTTTATTTTCAAGTCTTAAACCATCAATCAAAATACTATTATAACCTTCCGGTTTTAATTTAA
>CAXFOQ010000090.1:0-3435 GCA_964004705.1 uncultured Flavobacteriales bacterium
TTGGTGCTTATTGTAGTCAATATCTTTTTTCTAGCTCTAGGGGCTATGTTATACCTCTATGCCGAGCAAATAGGCATGGACATTACTAAAGGAGATGATTTATTTCCCCTAGTGGCTTTAAAAGCCGATTTGGGTTTGGGTGTAGGCATCTTCTTTATTTTGGGTTTGATAGCAGCAGCTTATTCAAGTGCTGATTCGGCGCTAACCTCATTAACGACTTCTTTTTGTATAGATTTTCTGAATATAGAACAGAAAGCTAAGATACAACAAGTACAAACCAGAAAATGGGTGCATGTAGGCTTTTCGGTAGTTTTGGTCTTGGCTATTCTAATTTTTAAAGCTATAAACGACGACAGTGTTATTTCGGCACTTTTTAAGGTTGCTGGTTATACCTATGGCCCTTTGCTGGGACTGTTTGCTTTTGGTATTTTTACGAAATGGAATATTAAAGAAAGGTCAGTGCCCATAGTGGCGTTTTTATCTCCTGTAATAGCATATATCTTACAGCTTTATATTCCTTTTGGTTTCGAATTACTGATGGTCAATGGTGGAATTACGTTCTTGGGATTGTGTCTATTAATTAAAAGAGCTTAAAGAAGTTTTTATCTTGTCACTCCTTTCTTTGCCTGTGCATATAGCCTGTACACTATGGCTAGACCACTTATTATCATAGCCAAGGAAATGAGTTCTGCCTGAGTAATCTCTTGTCCAAACAAGATGTATTTGGTATTCACTCTTATTTTCTCAATAAAGAAACGTTCTAGACCATTAACTACCATATATATACCGAATAACATACCCGCAATGTTTATGCGTTTGCGTAAGTACCACAAGAAAGCAAATAACCCTAATGCCATTATAATTTCATAGATAGGAGTAGGAAAAACAGGGTGTAGCAATTCGTTGCAATACGGGCCAACACAACCTTCTATTGGAACACCGGCATTGATAACGTTGTGAGGGTAGGTGTAGGCCCACGCCCAATCGGGTAAAAAGCTCAACCATTCGGGTTTTGGTGCTAGGTTGGTAATTCCCCAATCGCCATCGCCAGAAAAGTGACAACCCATACGTCCTATTCCGTAAGCTAACATCAGTCCGGGTGCAGCAGCATCACTAATAATTTTGTAGTGTATGCCGTACTTTTTAGCATAGTAGATAACAGCTATTGCTCCACAAATTAAGCCTCCATAAAAGGTAAGTCCACTAAAGGATAGCAATTGTCCAATAGGGTCAGCTAAGAAGTCATCAATATTTTCTAGGTTGTGAAAGATTTTAGCTCCTAAAATACCTGCAACAGCAGCTATCATAGTTATGTTACCTACTAATTGGTAGGGGTGAACCGTTTCACTGATGGTTTTGGGCTGGTCCAATTCTAGTTTTTTATACTCTTTATGTTTTAAAAAGGCGTTTAGTATAGCCCCTAAAAGTCCCCCTATAAAATGACCTTCAGTAGATAATATAACTGCTTGTGGATTGCCTACAAATTCTGAGTAGTTCAGAGCAGCATAAAGTAATTTGTAACCAAGAATAAAGCCTATAGTAGCGGCAGAAATTAGTTGAGTAGTACTTATTTTTTGACCTACCACTTTAGGGCGTTTTACAGCTTTTATTAAGCCAATTTTTTCTTTTCGTTTCAGTTCTAAAGCCAAAGTCCAACTAGAGAAAATAAAGGCTAATGCCACAAAAAAACCAAAGGTTTGTATAGGTAATGGTATGTAGACACCAAAAAGGTCGTTAAGTAAGTAGCTAATATTTGGATACATAAGGGTTTATTTAATGAGATTCAAAGATATAAATTCCATCTTCATCTATAGTGTTAAGTTTTGTTGGCATAAGTTGGTTTATCCACTCACTTTTAAAAGGAGTTTTTACACGAATGTAATTTTCGGTAAAACCGTACATAAATCCGTCTTTATTTTCGCCTTCAAACAAAACGTTACGTACACTACCTTGTTGTTGTTCGTAAAAGTGTCTTTTCTTCTTAGCTGAAAGTACTCTCAACATTTTACTTCTTTTATGTCGTATACCTTTATCGACTACATTATCCATCTCGGCTGCTTTAGTGTTGGATCGTTCAGAATAGCTGAAAACGTGTAAATAGGAAATGTCTAGTTCGTTGAGGAAATTATAGGTTTTTAAAAAATGTTCTTCTGATTCTCCGGGAAAACCTACAATGACATCTACGCCAATACAACAATGTGGCATTAAAGATTTTATGGTGTTTACTCTATCGACATATAAGTCGGTCAAGTAACGTCTTTTCATTTTTTTTAAAATATCGTCAGAGCCAGACTGTAAAGGAATATGAAAGTGGGGGACAAAGGCTTTAGAATTGGCTACAAATTCTATGGTTTCGTTCTTTAAAAGGTTGGGCTCAATTGATGATATTCGTAATCGATTGATTCCCTCTACTTTATCTAGTCCCTTGACTAAATCTATAAAGGTGTGTTGGTGTTTTTTATTGCCAAATTCTCCTTTGCCATAATCGCCAATATTAACACCAGTTAAAACTATTTCTTGTATGCCTTTTTCGGAAATAGCTTTTGCATTATTAAGCACATTTTCTAGTTTATCACTTCTACTAATACCACGTGCTAAAGGGATAGTACAATAGGAACATTTATAATCACAACCGTCTTGTACTTTCAAAAAAGCTCTGGTTCTGTCGCCAATAGAGTAGGCATCAACAAAGAAATTAGCATCATCTATTTCGCATGAGTGAATTTCTGTATGCTCTTTTTTACTCAGATCATTGAGGTAATGATTGAGTTTAAACTTTTCTGTAGCGCCGAGTACCATATCAACCCCATCAATCTGTGAAATTTGTTTTGGCTTTAGCTGTGCATAACAACCTACTACCACTATAAAGGCATCTGGTGAGGTCTTTAAGGCTGTACGAACTAGACGTTTACACTCTTTGTCTGCATTTTCAGTTACAGAGCATGTATTGATAACATAAATATCAGCAACCTCCTTAAAATCAACTTTTTGATAGCCCTCTTTAGTCAATTGTCTAGAAATGGTAGAGGTTTCTGAAAAGTTAAGTTTACAACCTTGGGTGTAATATGCAACTGTAGATAGATTTTCCATTGACTGCAAAATTAACTATTTCTATTGTTTATTAGGTTTATGTTTCAATAGAATACAAAAAAAATAGATTTAGTGTAACCTTTACAATATTTTATGCGTAAAATAAAGTGTTGTCAAAAGCAATGTGTCGTTTTTTTTATAGTTTTTTTGAAAATTCATTTTCCAGTCTTGTTAGAAGACTACATCTTGACAAATGCAGAAATAGCAAAACGTTTATCACGCAGTGACGCTAACCAATAGATGTAGTTCATTAAATCCGATAGCCGACATTTCGATTTATATTCCAACAAACTGGATTTTGAATTTTTTATTTGTGTATTTTTAGCACCAATGACAGCTTCTTCA
>CAXFOQ010000091.1:0-3405 GCA_964004705.1 uncultured Flavobacteriales bacterium
CTAGTGCTGTTATTTTAGCTGATAAAGACAATTCTACTTTACCTATTTTTTCAGGCTTAGAAAAAGCTTCTTCTTTACCAGATTCTGATTTTAAGATTTTTGGGAAGCCTACTTCACGTCCTTACAGACGAATGGCTGTAGCACTTTCCTATGGAATATCAGAGAGTACAGAAAGTTTAGTTGAAAGAGCTAAACATATTGCTGATATTATTTCTGTTGATTAAGTTCACTCAAATATAAAAAAACAATAAATAATTGCTAATTTTTTTTGTGATGCAATTACTTAGGACTTCTTTCTTTTGTTTTTAAAATGTTTGTTTCTTTTAAAATAACCTTTTTTAAAGTTCTTTTTACCTCGATTTCTCTTTTCGGTAATATAAGCTGGGGCGGCTTCGAAACCATTTGGTAAAGGTGTTTTTTCTAGTGTTTGTTCAATTAAATCTTCTATTTGTTTAAACTTCAAACATTGTTCTCCATTGATAAATGTAATAGCTTCACCTTTTCTGTCTGCTCTTGCTGTTCTTCCAATACGATGCACATAATCTTCAGCATCATTAGGAACTTCATAATTAATAACTAATTCAATTTCTTTGATATCTATACCTCTAGAAAGTATATCAGTAGCGACTAAAATTTTAACTTTATTATTTTTAAAATCTAAAAGGACTTTTTCTCTTTCTTCTTGGTCTAAGTCAGAGTGAATATCATGTGCTGATAAATTAGCTTTAATCAAGCTTCTTGTAAGTTCTTTAACACTCTTTTTAGTCGAACAAAATATCAATACATGGTTTAAATCACGCCCTTTGAGTAGATGTCGTGTCAAAGCTATTTTTTGTTTGTCGTGAACCATATATGCACTTTGTGTAATGCCTTCTGCTGGTTTAGATATACTTAAGCTTATTGTAGTAGGATTAACTAAAATATTACCAGCTAATTTTCTAATCTTTGGTGGCATAGTTGCCGAAAACATTAGATTCTGCCTTTCTTTTGGGAGTTTTTTAGCAATATCCATAATATCATCGTAAAAACCCATATCTAACATTCTATCGGCTTCGTCTAGTATAAAATGCTTAACGTCAGATGTATCAAAATAATTGAATTTCATGTGAGCTAATAGTCTTCCAGGAGTACATACTAAAATATCGGAACCATTTTTAATAGCATTTTTTTGGGCATCAAAATCTGAACCTGTACCTCCACCATAAATTGGAAATGATGAAGCGTTAGTAAAGTAGCTAAAGCCCTCTATTTGACGATCTATTTGTAAGGCTAATTCTCTGGTTGGAGAAACAATAATAGTGTTAATTTTAGAAGAATTTTCTTTGCATAATTTATTAAGGATTGGTAGTACAAATGCAGCTGTTTTTCCTGTTCCAGTTTGAGCGCAGGCAATTATATCTTTATTGTTTAATATGGCTGGTATTGCTTGTTCTTGTATGGGTGTTGGTTTTTCAAAACCCATCATATCTAATCCTTCTTGAAGTTGTGGTTCGAATCCTAAGTCTTTAAAAATCATGATTTTCGTTGTCTTACTGCCTCATATAATATTACACCAGCAGATACAGAGACGTTTAATGAACCAATGTTACCCATCATTGGGATTTTTGTTTTATGAGTACATAATTTTAGATACTCTTCTGAAATACCATCTTCTTCAGAACCCATAATAATAGCTGTTGGTATCGTATAGTCGGGAGTATAAATAAGATCTTCTGTTTTTTCCGTACAAGCTACAACTTGAATGCCACTATTTTTTAAAAAATCTATTGTTGCTTTTAGATTAAATTCTCGACAAATCGGCACACTACTTAATGCTCCCGCCGAAGTTTTCATAGCATCACCATTAACAGCTGCACTACCACGTTCAGGAACAATAATGGCGTGAACACCACAGCACTCAGCACTTCTAACAATTGCTCCAAAATTCCTTACATCCGTAACTCTGTCTAAAATTAAAAATAGAGGAACTTTACCTGCTTCAAAAAGTTGAGGGATAACGTTTTCAGTTCTATGAAAAGTTATTGGCGAAACAAAAGCAAATACACCTTGATGATTTTTTCTAGTCAGTCGGTTAAGTTTTTCTGTAGGTACATGTTTATAGTTTACTCTATGTCTTTTAACCAATTCCCATAGTTCGGGAAAAATGTCACCTTTTAAACCTTTTTGAATAAAAAGAGTATCGATTTCTTGACCAGCGTTTATTGCTTCAATAATTGGACGAAGTCCAAATATAGCATTCTCATATCTAGTTATCTTCATCCTGATTTGCTCTGTCTATAATATTTTGAGGTAAGCTTTTTTTAGTTTTAGCCCCTAAGTCTTTTAGATTTTCTATTTTTTTTATGATGTTACCTCTGCCTTCAGTGAGTTTGCTCATAGCATCTTCATAGCTGTCTTTAGAGCTTTTTATACTTTTCCCTACTTTAATAAGGTCTTGAACAAAGCCTTCAAACTTATCGTAAAGTAAGCCGCCCTCTTTAGCAATTTCTAGAGCATTTCTTTTTTGGTCTTCTTGTTTCCAAATAGAAGCTACTGTGCTAAGAGTTGCTAAAAGTGTAGAAGCAGATACTAGTACAATATTTTTTTCTAAAGCATTGAGATAAAGATTTTTATCTTCATTCAGTGCCAGCATTAAAGCTGGTTCATTGGGTACAAACATTAAAACGTGATCGGGTGTATTAATTCCATACAGGTTTGGATAGTCTTTATCGCTAAGCTCCATATAGTGTCTTTTAATACTGTCTAAGTGTCGTTTTATGGCTTGTTGTTCTGTTATTTCATCTTCGGCATTGTAATATTCTACATAAGCGGTAAGAGAAACTTTTGAGTCAATAATGAGGTGTTTATTATCTGGTAAGTTGATGATGAAGTCAGGTTTTTTTAATTTACCTTCATCATCTTTATAAGCAGCTTGTGTACTGAAATGAACACCATTAGTTAATCCAGATTTTTCAAGTAATAATTCTAATCTACTTTCGCCCCAATCTCCCTGAGTTTTAGAATCTCCTTTTAATGCATTCGCTAAATTAAGAGCATCTTGACTGAGTTTATTATTCAACGATTCTAAGCTGATAATTTTTTGCATTAGCATCGCATTTCTTTCAACACCTTTTTCGTTAGTGTCCTCTACCTTTTTCTTGAACTTTTCTATTTGTTCACTCAATGGGCTTAAAAGTGTATCTATTTGCTCTTTATTTTGTTTTTTGAATTTTTCTGAGTTTATTTCTAGTATTTTATGGGCCAAATTTTCAAACTCTTTGGTAAGTCTCTCTTCCGTTTCTTCTTTTGTTTCTTGAGCTTCTTTAATTTTTTCGTTTAAAATTTTTATACGTTCTTCTTTGGCACTCAACTCAGATTTTAAGTCAATGATTTGCTGAACCAATTCATCGTTTTTAGAGTTATCAG
>CAXFOQ010000092.1:0-3259 GCA_964004705.1 uncultured Flavobacteriales bacterium
AGAAGAAACCCTGGGTCGCTTAAACAGCCATAGCGACTTTAGCTTCTGGGGACCAGATTTTTAAAGGATTTACCAAAAAAGGATTTAAATAAATCCTTTCCCAACTTTAGGGCTCGTTCTCGGCTGTATCGACGCCGATTCTTGCGACCAAACCCTCATTTTGCAGCATTTTTCGAGATCTACAAATTCCACATTCTTCTCGCGACCTTAATCTTCAAAATTTTGCAATTTTTCGACAATTTATTTTTCAAAACGCTTAGTTAAATTATCGGGAGCCGAGGGTAGCATGGGCGGGCGATGGTTGGAGTCGCTTTGGGCTTTGGAGTCGCTTTCAAAAAAATTCGATATTTACTAATTTTACCATAATGATATAAAATACGATAATGCTTTAATATGACAAGGTGAAGGTATTCATCGACATACATATTTGGATTTCTAAACTATCGTATATATACTCTAAGTCCTTTAAATATTTGTCAGTTGCACTTAAAACTATATCTTTAAAAGCAGGGGCTTGGAATTATGCTCCAAGATCTTTTAGTTTACATGTTGCTGGTGCTTCTTCAATCTTAGGAGCAATTAATTTTATCACTACAATTTTAAATATGAGAACTCCAGGTATGACTTTACACAAAATGCCATTGTTCTCATGGTCAATTCTAGTGACAGCATTTTTACTTTTATTATCATTACCAGTTTTAGCAGGGGCTATAACAATGCTTCTAACAGATAGAAATTTTGGAACTGCTTTTTTTGAAGCACAAACAGGTGGAGATCCGGTTTTATTCCAACACTTATTTTGGTTTTTTGGACATCCAGAAGTATATATTTTAATTTTACCAGGATTCGGAATGATTAGTCATATTGTTTCAACTTTTTCAAGAAAGCCTGTATTTGGTTATCTAGGAATGGCTTATGCGATGGTGGCTATTGGAGTAGTTGGCTTCGTTGTTTGGGCTCACCACATGTACACTGTTGGACTTGACACAGATACAAAGGCCTATTTCTTAGCGGCGACAATGATTATTGCAGTCCCAACCGGAATTAAGATTTTTTCTTGGATAGCAACAATGTGGGGTGGCTCGATAAGCTTTCAGACTCCTATGCTTTGGGCTATTGGCTTTATTTTCTTATTCACTTTAGGAGGAGTAACTGGAGTAGTTCTGGCAAATGCAGGTGTTGATACAGCACTTCACGATACTTATTATGTTGTTGCGCATTTCCACTACGTATTATCAATGGGCGCTGTGTATGCAATCTTTGCGGGATTTTATTATTGGTTTAGTAAAATGACAGGTTATGAATACTCAGAATTTTTGGGAAAACTACATTTTTGGTTGACGTTCATAGGGGTCAACTTAATATTCTTCCCACAACATTTCTTAGGATTAGCAGGAATGCCAAGAAGATACGCTGATTATCCAGACGCATTTGCTGGTTGGAACTATATATCTTCAATTGGTTCATATATATCTATTATAGGTTTAGCAGTATTTTTATTAAATCTATTGTACGCCTTTATGAAAAAGAAAAAAGCAGAACCAAATCCATGGGGAGAAGGAGCAACGACTCTAGAATGGACAGTGTCATCACCGCCACCATTCCATACTTTTGAAGAGCTACCTAAAGTAAAGTAAATTGAGCCAGATAAGTATAAAATCTAGAAACTCTAAACTTGGTTTAGCATTGGACCTAAGTTCATTTTTTAACTTAATGAAACCTAGGGTAATGTCTCTTGTCCTATTTACATGTATGGTAGGTTTATTAATAGCACCGATTAATGTAGACTTCACATCTGCTTGCATTTCTCTCTTAGCTGTAGCTATTGGGTCTGGAGCTGCTGGAACTCTTAATATGTGGTATGAGTCAGATCTAGATGCTTTAATGAGCAGAACTTGTTTAAGACCAATACCAACTGGAAAAGTTAAAAAAGATCAAGCTTTATATTTTGGCATAATTTTATCAGCTTTATCGGTAAGCATCATTTATTTTTCAGCTAATTTAATTTCTGCAATTTTATTAGCATCAACGATTGCTTTTTATTTTTTTGTCTACATAATGTGCCAACCGTGTCATACGGTTCAAAAACACCATGTTCGCTCAAGAATGCTTCGCATCCAGGAGCGGTGTGACTTCAAGTCTGGACTTGAGCCGCCAGATGCAACTGCGTAGCATACTGTCGGGATAGTTCTTGGCTCACAATAATGGTAAATTACCGTTTGTATCGTAGTGGAGGAGCCACTTTTTCTGGCAAAAACCGTACACATGGTTCAGAATTCTTGGTAACCATTGGCTAGTATATTCAGAAATCGTGGTAACCTCCACCTTTTTATTGTGAGTAACCTGTGGATAAGTTTCAAAAAGGTTGACTTTTCGGCAAAAATATGTTAATATCATGTTAATGATATAACCAAGTGGGTGGTTATACCGCTTCACACTGAAGGCATCTTCTTCATTGTGTCGTTACACTACCGCTTTGGACGGTGTAAATTGGTGCCTACAGTCATGAATCACTGCACATAAGGTTGACAATTGGGTTAAATACATGTTATAATACAGTATCTGAATGGAGTAATTGTGGTGTTAAAAACAAAACCAGACTTTAAATCATATATCACAGGGTTACAAAGGGCATCTAAACGCCACACAGACCCTCTTAAACGTCATATAAGCAACGTTATTGATAGTATAAGCATAAGTGCAGTACCGCCAGGTGCTGACTTTAGGGTGGGCAAACTGCACAACCCTACCACATTGACTGTGTATCTACAAGAGCCGGGCATAAGCAAGAAGGGTTCCCACCGTATAATCAGCATGTACATAGACAAACATTACCCTGAACTCACTTATCACCACAGGTATTGGAAGAATTCACCTGTGATAGACTATTATGTGCCGGCTAATCACGACATCTTATTTGAATTTATTCTTAAATTTACCACAAAAACCGGTTGACATTTACCGAAAAAGATGTAATAATATATACATAATATAGTTGTAGGAGACGTATATGGTAGGATGGATTAGTTTAACTTTGTTTATAACCTTTTTAATAGGGTTCATTTACTTGCTTATTACTTCAATATTCGAAGTAGCAGGTGAGTTAAATGTGGCAAACTTTGTTGGATTAGCCATCTTCGCCACAGGTATTTACTTTTTAAGTGTTGACACATTGGTTATTATCACTGTGCTCGGCTTCATATCTTTAGTATTGTATAGGAGATTATCATAATGGTAGGTAATATAGAGATTAACAATA
>CAXFOQ010000093.1:0-3239 GCA_964004705.1 uncultured Flavobacteriales bacterium
GGCACACAAAAAGTCAAGAGAGATGGGGTTAGGGCGGTTCCCAGACGTGTCTCTTTTCGATGCCCGCCAGCATGCCCTCAGCAACAAGCAATTACTGAGAAAAAATATTGACCCTATAGACGAAAAGAATAGAGCGGAGGTTTTGAGACAGCAGCAAAACAAAAAGTTTTCCGAAATTGCTGACATTTATATTTCAACAAAAAAGAAAGATGAATGGACAAACCCCAAAAGTGAACAGCAATGGCGGAGCACAATAACCCATTATGCTGTCCCTTATTTAGATAAAAAGCCACTGAGTGATATTAATATGGACGATATTCATGTGCTTTTATTGCCCATCTGGTCATCGAAAACCGAGACGGCACGGAGACTACAACAAAGATTATTCAGAATTTTTGGGTTTGCAAAAGTAAAGAAATGGTATGACAGAGATAATCCAGCCTTATGGAGAGGGGGGTTACAAGAGGTTATGTCAGACCCCTATAAAATCCAAAAGATTACGCATCACCCCTCTTTACCGCACGAAAAAATTCAACGTTTTTATGAACAGCTTTGTGAATATGATGTGGTCTCGGCATATGCATTGTGGTTGTTGATTTTAACAGCCTCTCGGACAAGTGAAGTTATTAAAGCAAAGTTTGAACAATTTAATCTAAAGAAAAAGCTGTGGACGCTCCCCTATCAAAACATGAAGGCACGAAAAGAACATACGGTTCCGTTGTCAAATGAGGCCTTATCCATCATTGCATTAATGCGACAGAAACATAATCATGAATTTGTGTTTACCAACCTTGGAACAGGACGCCATATATCAAATGGGGCTATGCTCGTTTTCGTGAAAAAGCGATTTCCGCATTTCAAAATCACAAATCATGGCTTTCGGTCAACATTTAGAACCTGGGCAGAAGAACAGGGAAAATACCAACATTATGCCATTAAGTTCTCACAAGCACAGCAATTGCCAGATAAAGTGGAAAAAGCTTATATGCGGTCAAATTTACTAGAGCAAAGAAAAATAATTATGAACGATTGGGAGCAATATATACTGTCATAGTACGCATAAATTTGAGACGAACAAAACTAAATGTTAAAGCTAATACAAAACACAAAGAGAAAGGCCACCTAAATGTCAACTATAGCACCGCCGCAAAATCCTGAAGCAAACCCCCGCGTCAAAGCGGTCTTTGATGATATCCGTGCCACGCGTGGAAGCGACTTTATAAATAACCTATGGCACTACCTTGCCTTTGACGAGAGCTTACTTGAGAATACGTGGCGCGATGTAAAAGCAGTAATGGCAACACCAAGCAAACTAGACCCAATGACAAAGGAACTAATCTATGCCGCTGTGTCTATTGCAAATAGCTGCGAATATTGCATACATTCGCACACCGCAGCTGCCAGAGCAAAAGGAATGGATGATGAACAATATGCCGAGTTCTTATCAATTGTATCGCTTGCGGGTAGAACAAACCAACTTCTCAATGGAATAAAGGTACCCATTGATAAAGAATTTGATTATGAAGAAAAAGAGTAGTTTTGTATAAAAAAGACATTGTTTGGTCTTTATTTATAAAAAACTAAATGCTATTACTGAGGAACTATTGACCTACGCATTAATTTGCGGCTTACTCACGGCAAGGCGAAACCCTAGGGTGTGAGGATTTCAACACGCACAATAATGTGCTCTTACTTCGGGATAGATTATTTATCTAGTGGCGAAGGTTTCAAGTTTTAAATTTTAATTATTTAAAGAGGAATCTTTATTATGAAGTCCAATTTTATCAGTAAAAAAGAAGTAGCAAGAATGCTGAACATTAGTCCGTCTACCGTAACACGATGGTCTAAACCAAATTCAAAATTTCCAAAGCCTTTTCCGCTTGGACCAAATAAGGTTGTGTGGGATGTAAGAGAAATTGAAAAGTATATCAACGAGCAAAAAAAACACAGAGGGTTTTTAGGGCATAAACCCGTTAGAGTGGTACATGATGTCAACAAACCTCAATGAAAATCAACTTATTGCCATTCATTTAATAGCTACTGGTGTTAAAGCGTCACTAATTTCTAAACAACTTGGGATAAGAGAAGAGACGTTATCACGCTGGAGACAAAATGATACATTTAGTGAAGCAGTAAAGAATGCTACGGAACGTGTGTTAACTGAAATTGTTGATACTCATAAAAACCTATTAATTACTTCTCAGAACATTATTGCTGATGCTTTAAATGACGAGGAGTTAGATTCATTTAAAAAAGCTAACTTAGCTATTAGGTTTTTAAGCTTGATGAAGGGTAAAGAGGATATTGAGAAAAAGTCCTCCGATAATCTTATTCAATATGTACATTCGAGAGATTTTGATATTAGAATTTAGGTATGAATAGGAGGCTTGATATGGGTAGAAGATTTAGAAATGCGATGGTTAACTTTAAGTCTGAAGAAGATTTGGAAAAATACCTTAAAAGGTTCACAGAAGAAATTCCTAAGCTTATGCCAGAAATCAAACAAATGACTATTTGTAGAGCATCAAACGACTCTCTTCTACACTTCGTTACTTATGACTCTGAAGAAGAACAGAATTTAGCTACTGAAAGATTTATAAAGTGGCGTGAGTCCATTACAGAAGAATTTCAAGATGCTATGGCTTTAGAAGGAGATATTATTGTTGAATGGGAAAACTGAATTTAAGTGATACAAAGTTGGGTTGGAAAAGATTGAGGGGCAATATGACTTATTTCGATAAAATGGTAAAAGATATGCGTAACAAGGATATGGATGCTATTCAGGATTGGTTACACCCTGATTTTTTATTTGTTGCTGATTTTGAAATGCTCACTAGAGAAGACTGGCTTGAGGAAACTAAGAAAGAGTTCAATAGAAATGAAGTCACACTTCATGATAATGCTAAATGTACTTTGGAGAATGAGCACATAGTTGTTTTCGAACAAAAGTACGTTCGTGAAGGACAATTAGTTCTATCAGTAAATTCGACGCACTTTAGAAATTGAAAACCGTGGAGAACTATAATTAATAGAATTCCTATCGAAGAATAAGCAAAAAAAGGAAATTAAAATGACACCTACTAACGTTGTATCGATGGATTTTGAAACAAAAGAAGCTATGGAAGATTTTCTGGAAACATATGAAAGAGACAGTCCAACTCTATACCCTGATGCTGAAATGCTATTGATGATTAAAACCACTGAAACAAGCTGTGTGGGCGTTTCAGTTTATCCCAACG
>CAXFOQ010000094.1:0-3192 GCA_964004705.1 uncultured Flavobacteriales bacterium
GGCGAATATGCCGAATTGCAGTTTGGTACAGAGCATAATTCTACGGCATCCATTACGGCTTCACAACTATTGTTTGACGGTAGTTATATCGTTGGGCTTAAAGCTTCTACTATTTACAAGAACCTATCACAACAATCTTTGCAATTGACCGAGCAGCAAATACAAGACAGTATAGCGGCAGCATACTACAATGTGTTGGTGGCAGAAGAAAGAAAAGAATTTTTGAAGCTAATTGCCGAAATACATCATGGTATTTTAGATGAGGCGCAAGCTCGTTATGACTTAGGGATGGTCGAGGATTTAGATGTAGATAGAATGGCACTCATACTTTCTAAAATGGAAATTCAATCCGAAAATATGGAAAGAATGACGGAAGTAGCCTATTTATATTTGAAGTTAATATTAGGGATTCCACTGGAAGAAGAATTAGTACTTACGGACAGTTTACCTACTTTATTAAGTCAAAATCAAACACTAAAAATACAAGAGCCCAATATTGAAAATCGCTTAGAGTTTCAATTAGCTGAAACACAGAGAAAATTATCTAGTTTAGATTTAAGACGTTACCAATCTCAATTTTTACCGAGTATATCTGCATTTTGCACATACAGTCAAAATGCCTTTCGTGATGAATTTAATTTATTCGAAGAGGATTTAAGCTGGTATCCCACACAGGTAGTAGGCGTCAAAGCAACAATGAATTTATTCGATGGTTTTTCTAGAATTGCTAAAATACAACAAGCTAAAATTGAGCTCGAAAAAGCTAAAAATAAACAATCTCAAGTTTCGGAATCTTTGAGTTTAGCTCATAAGGTAGCGTTATCCAATTACCTTACAGCCTATCATACTCAAAAACAAAAATCTGAAAGTTTAGAGCTGAGTAAAAAAATCTATTTAAAAACTATGGCTAAATATAGAGAGGGTTTAGTCAGTAGTATGGAGCTATCGCAGTCGGGAGCTGATTACAGTCAGGCTCAAGCCGATAACGCCCAAGCTATCTATAACCTACTTATTGCAAAAACTAATTATAATCGTTCAGTCGGAAATTAATGAAAACAGTAAAATTATTATCAGTATTAACTATTGCTATCCTTGTTGGTTGTGGCGAAAAAGTCAATGAATTAAGTCATATGAAAGAAACCTTAAAAGAGCTTAGGCAGCAAATGGGGGATTTGAAATCTCAAATTTCTTCTTTAGAAAATGAGATTGCTCTTTCCGATACAATTATTGAGGGTGGGGTGGTTGTACATACACAAGTTGTTGAAGGCACTAACTTTACCCATTACATCAGTCAGCCAGGTATTGTCAGCTCTAAGGAAAATATATTAGTTAGTGTTGAGATGGGTGGTGTGGTCGTTAATCGTTTGGTAGGAGAAGGGCGTTGGGTCAATAAAGGCGATGCTATAATACAGCTCGATGCGAGTATTTTATCCAATCAAGTAGAAGACCTAAGACATTCTACGGAATTAGCTAAGACTACCTACGAGCGTCAAGATAATTTATGGAAACAACGTATCGGTTCAGAGATCCAATACCTACAAGCCAAAAACCAGTACGTTTCATTGCAGAAAAAGTTAGCCGCTATGCAGGCTCAGCTCGATAAGTTGGAGTTGGTAGCACCTATTAGTGGTCGATTGGATGAGATTTACATCAATGTGGGAGAGTTTGCCGCTCCTGCAATGCCAGCCTTTCGTATTGTCAATTCTAAAAACTTACAAGTAGAGGTAGATGTAGCAGAACGCTATTCAGCAATTATTAAAAAAGGAGACTTGGTCAATCTTTCATTTAATTCTTTAGGTATTAATCGACAAGAGAAAGTATCCTTTGTAGGGCAAGTTATAAACCCGCAGAACAGAACATTCAAAGTAAAGATAAACCTCAACAACAGCTCAGGTGATATTAAGCCTAATGCGGTGGCTTCTGTAAAATTACAAGACTTTAGTCAAGAGGGTGCTATGGTTTTACCGTCGGCATGTATCAAAAAAGATATGCGTGGTTCTTTTGTCTTTGTAGCTGACAACAACAAAGCCATTAAAAAATATGTAGAGACAGGACTTTCTCAAGACGATATGACACACATTACCTCAGGTATAGACTTTGGTCAAGAAGTGATAGTGATAGGCTATGACGGTGTAGCAAATGGAAGTAAAATAGATATCAAATAATTAGGTCTATGAGCAATAGATATTTTAAAATTACTAACATATCGCTAAGGAATAAAACCACCGTTTTTATTCTCACTGCACTTTTGACACTGTTTGGGATATTTTCTTACAAATCTATGCCTAAGTCCTTGTATCCAGATATCGTCATGCCAACGATAATGGTACAAACCTTATATCCCGGTAATTCGCCTGCCGATATAGAAAACCTCATTACTCGACCATTAGAAAAAGAGATTAAGTCGGTAAAAGGCCTAAAAAAATTAACTTCGACCTCTGTACAAGATAATTCCTCGGTTATTGTAGAATTTAATACCGATGTAGAATTAAAAGTTGCCTTACAAGACGTTAAAGATGCAGTTGACAAAGCCAAAAGTGATTTGCCATCGGACTTAGATATGGACCCTATGGTTATGGATATTGATTTCTCTGAGTTCCCTATTTTAAACATCAACCTTTCAGGAGATTTTAGTTTGGATGAGTTAAAAATCTATGCTGAATATTTACAAGATGAGATAGAAGCCTTTTCTGAGATTTCTAAAGTTGAAATAACGGGTTTATTAGATAAAGAAATAAAAGTTGAAGTTGACTTGCATCGTATGGAAATGAGTCAAGTTAGCTTTAGAGATATAGAAGACGCTATTGCTTTCGAAAACACCTCTATTGCAGGTGGAGATGTGCTTATTGGAGATACTAGAAGAATGGTACGCACTTCAGCCGAATTTACTTCAGCTGAAGAAATAGCCAATATCATAGTCAAACATGAGAAGGGTAATATTGTTTATTTGAGAGATATTGCTTTGGTGACTGATGGCTACTTGGATAGAGAAAGCTATGCTAGACTAGATAATCAGCCAGTGGTTTCATTAAATGTGGTTAAAAAAAGTGGGGAAAACCTGCTAGAGGCCACAGACAAAATCATGTCCCTATTAGCGACTGCCAAACAATCTAACATACTACCTGGAAATTTAACTATTTCTATTACTAACGACCAGTCTGAGCAAACAAGAGACCAGCTTAGCAACTTAGA
>CAXFOQ010000095.1:0-3187 GCA_964004705.1 uncultured Flavobacteriales bacterium
AGCATCCATGCCAGATAATGGACAGGCATCCTATCAACCCCAACAAGCACCACAATCCCCTGCACAGACAATGCCAGTTGCACAGGCTAATAATACCTATACACCTAAACCGCCTACTGGTGGCATGAATAAGAGCGATACACAGCGGTTAGATATATTCGTAACTGGTGTAGTTGGTAGGTCTATGGGTTCTGGTCACTTTTCGGTCAATGATATTGAGGAACTTACTAAAAACGCTGTAAGGGCATTTAATGAAAACCTTAAAGAACTATAAGAAGCTTTTCAGAGACTTTTGGGGGTATCACGAAAATGATATCCCCTTATGTTGGAATTGTCATAAAGAAGTAGCGGTGGATATTCATCACTTAATACCGAAGGGCATGGGTGGAGTCAAAAATAATAGGCTAAATAGAATTGATAACTTATATGCCTTGTGTCGCAAATGCCACACTTTAGGACATTCCGACAAGGAACTTAACGAGCAGTGGAAAAAAGATTTATTAGAACGCATAGAATGGAAAAAGGAAAATCCAGATGGTTGGTGAAAAATTATGTAAAGAGGTGGTTAGTATCGTTGAAAGTCGTGGATTAGATTATGGCGATATAAAAACAAATCATGAAGAAATAGCAAAGGGGTGGTCAATAATTTTAGGAATAGAGGTAAAGCCTTATCATGTTGCCTTATGTAACGACTGGCAGAAGACAGTAAGGCTAAAGGCTAACCCAAAGCATCACGACTCATATAAAGACAAAATGGGGTACATGATAACCTATTCGGAGTGTATAAAATGACCGATATTTATTCACTACAATTTGACCCTCACAAAATTTCGCATCAACAAGAAGAATTAGGAATGATATTTGCGGACTTAGATACCGCTTGTGAACTAATGAAAAAAGAGGAAAAAATGATAATAGCGGAGTTAACGCTTTCATTCTCAAAGCAAAAAATGTATAAGAATATCAAGGAACTAGATGGTTTAATATACAACCATGATAAGTTTAGGGATTTCGCTAATAGATATAGTGAAACTCTGAAGAGAAGGAATAGAGCCAAAATAAGGTTTGAATCCTTCAAAGCCTTTCGGGATGACCTTAGAACAAAGGTGGTCAACGAGAGGGAAATGGCAAAACATAACTTATAGAAAGGAGTTAAAATGTCAGAATCACAAAACAAACAAATCTTAGAGTACCTAAAAGTAGGTAACAAAATAACCCCCTTAGAAGCTTTGAACAATTTTGGTTGTTTCAGACTTAGTTCTAGAATATTCGATTTAAGGCAAAAGGGTCATAATATCATCACGCAAAAGAAGAAAGTCGATGGCAAAACCTTTGCTGAATACTCATTAGAAAAGGAGAAAAGCAATGGTTGAATATGATAACTCAAAAACCTTTTTTGAATTTGAAATGGAAAGAAAAATTGATAGGAAAAAAAACGAGGGTTTATCTATTCATGCAAGCGAAATTAGAATGATGGATAGGCTTTTAGATTCCTTGAATGAATATATGACTTACATGGGAAAGGAAAGTAACGCTTACCATTTATGCTTTGATTTGAAAAAACAGATTGAAGAAAACAAAAAGCAAATTCAAGAGTATATGGATTTGATATGAGGGAGCATTTTGAAAAGTTTGATTTGTTGCCTTTATCTTTCTCGCATTTGAATGAGTTCGCTTTTTATCGTGAACGATGGGCATTAAGGCGAATATTTGGGTATGAGTTCCCAACCAGTGCATCAGCCGTCAGAGGGCAATCTGTGGAGAGTGGCATTAACATGTTTCTCAATGGAATACCGCTAGAAGAAGCCACAGAAAAGATGGTTGCTGAATTTGATGCAAACTGTTCAAGGATAAATGACCCGAAAACAGAAGATGAACGAAATAACTTAGTGCCGTTATTACAGCTTGGAACTAAGGAGTTTCAAAAGTATGCGTATACATGGAATCTATTGACCTATCAGAAGAAGGTAGAAATAGATATAGAAACTATACCTTTTGTGGGTTATACGGACTTTCATTTTGAGGATAAAAAGACCAAAGAGGATTTTTATATTGATTTGAAAACGTCTAAAAGCCTACCGCAAAGGGTTAGTATTTCTCACGCAATGCAACAATCCATCTACCAAAAAGCGACAAATGCAAAGCAAATATTGTGGTATCTAAAGAACCCTACAAAGACAAAAGATGCTGAATTTATTGCTATGTCGTTAGATGATTATGGTGAACCTATGCGGATATGTAAGCACATTCTAAAGGTAATGGGTAATTACCTAAAAACTGTTGATACCCCAGATAACGTTAGAGACTCTCTAGTGCCAAACCCCGATAACTGGATTTGGAAAGAACCTACAGTATTGCAAGCTAGAAAGGACGTTTGGGGATACTAAACCAAGAAACCCCTTTAGGTTTTATCTTGAAGGGGTTACAATAAACTAAGATTGGAGTTCGAAAAATGATTATTCACGAAAATTCAAAACCAACGCAGAAGATGAAAGCATGGTATCTATTTACAGAAGACTTTATTGCAGGTACGCAACACCTTAGTAATGAAGAGGTCGGAATATACATAAGGCTTTTATGTTTTAACTGGAACAAGCGGTGTGCAGGTATACCAAATGATGCTTATAAGCAATACAGAATAGCTAATTGTTTCACTGATAATGAGAAAACTAGCTGTGATAAAATTATCAAAGAGTTTTTTGTTTTAGTAAATGACCACTATCAAAACGAAAGACAACTACAAGAATATCTTTATATATCAAGGCGTATGGAAGCATCTAAGCAAAATGGTAAGCTTGGGGGTAGACCAAAAAAACCTAGCACCGAACCTAAAGATAACCTAGATAAAACCCCCCTACCCCATACCCCTACCCCTACCGCTAAACAAACCAAAGTAAGTTATGCACCTTCCTTTTTAAAATTTTGGGAAAAGGTAGCGAATAAAGTCAGCAAGGGAACAGCCGAAAAGAATTACATGAAGCTAGAAGACGAATGGATAGAGAAGCCAGAAGAACTAGCGGATATGTATAACAAATATTATAAATCGGTAGAAGATAAGAAGTTTGCTAAACAACCTGCATATTGGCTATCCGCTAAGAAGTATGAAGATGAAAAACCCAAGGCACAAAGTACAGAAAAGGTTGATTTGTACCCCCTTAGACTCAAAGACTACAAAAAGGTTGCAGAA
>CAXFOQ010000096.1:0-3045 GCA_964004705.1 uncultured Flavobacteriales bacterium
AATACTATTGTCATATTGCTAGGTTATGGACACATTCAAAACCTCTTAAACATACAAGAAAAAGAAAGTGACACAAAGGTGGAGTTTTCGGCAATGAGTTTCAATGTACGTTTATTCAATGCCTACAACTGGATTAAAAAAGAAAATGTTAAGCAAGAAATTATAGAATATCTAAATAAAGAATCCGTAAGTATTCTTTGCCTACAAGAATTTTACGCTCCAGAAGAACTTCCAAAACTAAACTATCCACACAGTCATATTGGACTACAGAGTAAACGAAAGAGTTGGCGAATGGCAACCTACTCCAACTACCCTATTTTCAAAAAAGGAACAGTTAGTATTTCTGGTGAAAGAACCAATAACGTTTGTATTTATAGTGATATAGCCATAAGTGGCGATAGTATTAGGGTGTACAATGTTCATTTAGCATCGAATTGGTTTGAAAAAGAAGATTATGAGTTTTTAGACAGACCTTCCGTAGAAGGTGCAGAAAGCATCATCCAGCGACTTAAAACATCTTTTTTCAAAAGAGCAAAACAGGTCAAAGCCATAAAAGAACATATGAGTACTTCACCATATCCAATCATTCTGTGTGGCGATTTCAACGACACCCCAACTTCTTTTAGCTATAAGCAAATCTCAGAAGGTTTGAATGATAGCTTTACTAATGCTGGAACAGGATTAGGGCAGACTTATAATGGAAAATTTCCTACACTTAGAATAGATTATATTTTACACAGCCCAGAATTTAAGATAAATAGTTTCAAAACAACAGAGATCAATTTGTCTGACCACTTCCCTATTGTTAGCACTTTCAACTAGGGCTTAAGCTTTTGAACGCTTTTCAATTCTAATAAATTCATGGCATTGGATT
This sequence comes from uncultured Flavobacteriales bacterium, assembly GCA_964004705.1. GTDB lineage: Bacteria > Bacteroidota > Bacteroidia > Flavobacteriales > UBA7312 > UBA8444. Next base: position 875 of record CAXFOQ010000096.1, read on the forward strand.
CAAAACCAATAACATCATTTTGCACAAATCGTATTACTTGGTCGTAATATAAAGGAACAATAGCCGCCTCATCTAAAATTATTTGATCCATCAAATGATAATAAGAATGTCTTTTCTCAAGATTAACCTCATTTAGAGCCAATTCGTAATAGTTATCGTAGGTTGGATTTGAAAAATGCGTGTAATTCGGTCCGTTTGGACAAAAATTCTTTGAATAAAATAATGCTAAATAATTTTCAGCATCGGCATAATCTGCTATCCACGAACCTCTAAAAAAATCTAATTTTGAAGTAGCAACCATTTGTCTGTGTGTAGAGGGTGGGTTAATATTTATTTCTAGTTGAATGCCCACTTCAGCCAATTGATTTTGAATAAATTCACACAAATCTAAATAGGAACTTGTAGTATTGAGCTCTACTGAAATAGGGGTTGATATATCCGCATCTAATAATAATTGCCTTGCCACTTCTAGATTGTAATCATAACCTCGCAAACTATCTGTAAATGATGGTAAACCTTTTGGTACAAAACCTTCGTATGCAGGAATTCCAATATTATTACGCAAATAGGTAATCATTTTTTGTCTATCAAAGCCATAATTGATAGCCTTTCTTACTGCCAAATGTTGTGATGCTGACAAATTATTTTCATCCATCAAAAAGCCTAAATATTCTGTATTGAGATAGGGTAAGGTTTGTAGTTGTATTTTTCCGATATAATTATCTTGCAGTTGACCTTGTGGCGTAAGCACTTCATCTTTATAAGAAGCATCTAGTCCAGAAATAAAGTCCAAATTACCCTTGATAAATTCTAAAAATGCTGTTTGCTTATCTTTTATAAAGGTGATTGCTATAGCATCTAGTAATGGCAATCCATTTTCATAGAAATCTTCATTTTTTCTTAATACGAGCTTTATATTCTCTTTCCAATATTGAAAATGAAATGGTCCTGTACCAATTGGAGCATCACGAAAGCTAGTATTTTCAACAATTTCTTTAGGAACAACAGAGCAATACGGCATAGTTAGTAAACCTAAAAAAGGAGGAAAAGGGGTTTTTAAACGAATAAAGAAAGTGCTATCATCAATAGCTTCATAATAGTCAACATTGTTCATTACCCAAGCTCCAGGAGAGGATACCGCTTTGTCAATCAAACGATTAAAACTATACACAAAATCGTCTGCCTTGACCACCCTATCTTGATAATCTTCAAACAATGAATGCTGATGAAAAAGCACATCATTTCTTAGGTGAAAGGTATAACTTTGAGCATCTTCTGAAATACTCCAAGAGTGAGCAATAGAAGGCATTACATTAAGTTGAGAATCGACTTGAACTAAACCGTCAAAAATTTGATTAGCCACCCATATACTGGCTTGGTCTTTGGCAAAAGCAGGGTCTAAACTATTAATACCAGCCGATTCGTTATATCTGAAAATAGATAAATTCTCATCGGAATATTTTTCCTTGCACGAAGAGAATACTACTACTAATAAAAAGAAAATAAACTGTCGAAATGAAGAAGCTGTCATTGGTGCTAAAAATACACAAATAAAAAATTCAAAATCCAGTCTGTTGGAATATAAATCGAAATTTAGGCTATCGGATTTACAAACTACATCTTTTGGTTAGCGTCATTGCGTAATAAACGTTTTGCTATTTCTGCATTTTTCAAGATGTATTCTTCTAACAAGACTGGAAAATGAATTTTCAAAAAAAACTAAAAAAAACGACACATTGCTTTTGACAACTCTTTATTTTACGAAAGGTATATTGTAAAGGTTTCACTAATTGTATTTTTTTGTATTCTCATTAAATTAACCCCTATTATACAATAGAAAAAGTTAATTTTGTATCCGATGAAAAATAATTCCACAGTTGCATATTACACCCAAGGTTGTAAACTTAACTTTTCAGAAACATCTACCATTTCAAGGCAATTGACAAATGAAGGCTATCAAAAAGTTGACTTTAAGCAAGTTGCTGATATTTATGTCATCAATACTTGCTCAGTAACTGAAAATGCAGACAAAGAGTGTAAACGTCTTGTTCGTACAGCCTTAAAGACCTCACCAAAGGCCTTTATAGTCGTAGTAGGTTGTTATGCGCAGTTAAAACCAGAACAAATTTCACAGATTGATGGGGTTGATTTGGTACTTGGTGCAACAGAAA
>CAXFOQ010000097.1:0-2901 GCA_964004705.1 uncultured Flavobacteriales bacterium
TGAAGGCAGACTTAGCTGAAAGCTCAGGTGTTCGAGGCTGTATGGTTATCAAGCCCTATGGTTTTGCTATTTGGGAAAAAATGCAACATGAGTTGGATAGGATGTTCAAAGAAACTGGTCATTCAAACGCATATTTTCCCTTGTTCATTCCAAAGTCATATTTGAGTAAAGAAGCTGAACACGTAGAAGGTTTTGCTAAAGAATGTGCAGTTGTTACACACTATCGTTTAAAAAATAGTGAAGACGGAAAGAGTGTTGTGGTCGATCCCGACGCTAAGTTAGAAGAAGAACTAATCGTACGCCCTACTTCTGAAACTATTATTTGGGATACCTACAAAGGCTGGATTCAATCCTACAGAGATTTACCAATTTTAGTAAATCAATGGGCAAATGTCGTACGTTGGGAAATGAGAACCCGTTTATTTTTAAGAACAGCCGAATTTTTATGGCAAGAAGGACATACGGCACACGCAACCAAGCAAGAGGCTATTGATGAAACTGAACAAATGATTGAAATATACGCTCGATTTGCAGAGGATTTTATGGCTATGCCAGTAATAAAAGGCTTAAAAAGTGCTAAAGAACGTTTTGCTGGTGCATTAGAAACCTATTGTATAGAAGCCTTAATGCAAGATGGTAAGGCTTTACAAGCAGGAACCTCTCACTTTTTAGGTCAAAATTTTGCTAAAGCCTTTGATGTAAAGTTTACGAGTAAAGATGGTAAGCAAGAATACGTTTGGGCAACATCTTGGGGTGTATCCACTAGATTAATGGGTGCTTTAGTTATGACGCATTCAGACGACAATGGACTAGTCTTACCTCCGAAACTAGCTCCTTTTCAAGTAGTTATTGTTCCTATTTATAAAGGTGACGAACAATTACATCAAATCAGTAAGGAGGCTATAAAAATCAAAAAAGACTTAGAAAAAATCGGAATATCAGTTAAATATGACGATAGAGATACACATAAGCCGGGTTGGAAATTTTCGGAATACGAATTCAAAGGTGTACCCTTGCGTGTTGCTATAGGCCCTAGAGATTTAGAAAATAGCACTGTTGAATTAGCTAGACGTGATACTTTAAGTAAAGAAACGGTCAGCACAAGTGATTTGAGAAATAAAATTGCCAACATACTAGAAAAAATACAAGAATCTTTACTTTTAAAAGCTAAAACCTATCGCGATGACAATACTCATCACGCTAAAGATTGGAATCACTTTAAAGAGCTTATCTCAAATGATGCTGGTTTTATATATGCACATTGGGACGGCTCAGAAGAAACTGAACAAAAAATTAAAGAAGAAACCAAAGCTACTATACGCTGTATTCCTATCAATAATAAATCAGAGGAAGGAAAATGTATATATAGCGATAAGCCATCATCACAAAAAGTAATATTTGCTAAATCATATTAAAAATGGATTCATCTGAAAAAATCATCAATAAGCTCACTAAAAAGGCTATCACTAAACAAGAAGTTTATAGAATATGTAAATCATTTTTTGACATGCTTAAAGAAGTTATTAGTGAGCTTTCAGAAGATTTGTCTAAAGAAATTTCAAAATTAGACAAACATGTAGAGATTAAATATATTGATAAAGGAGAATTTGAAATACAGCTTAAATTTTCGGGTGATACATTAATTTTTCACATGCATACTAATACCTTTTCATTTGACAAAAGTCATCAAATATGGAAATCTAGCTATGTTAAAGAAGATGAATACAGAGCTTACTGTGGAGTTATAAACATTTATAATTTTTTAAGTGATAGCTTTAAATACAACAGAATAAATGACTTAGGTTTTATGATTGGAAGATTATATATCAATAAAGAAAAGCACTTTTTTACAGAAGGTAATGGAAGGATGAGTTTTTTATATAATAATTTTCAAAATGATATTTTAGATAAAAAAGTTTTGAAAAATATAGTAAATGAATTAATGTTATACGCTATGGATGATGAACTTATTTCTCCACCACTTAAAGAAGTACAAGTTGTAAGCTTAAATCAAATCAACCAAATGAGTCAAAATATGAAGCTCAAAACTGCTAAAAAGCTCGGTTTCAAATTCAGTAACGAAAAATAGTTTCTTTTTTTTAAGCATCTTCTTTGTAGAAATACAAAAGATATTATATTTGCATTCGCCTTTTTTGGAACTGACACAACGGCCCCTTCGTCTAGTGGTTAGGACGCCAGGTTTTCATCCTGGAAACAGGAGTTCGATTCTCCTAGGGGCTGCAAACCCACTCCGAAGCAGAGTGGGTTTTTTTATTTCAATTCATTCTAATAAAATAGATTGATGTAAATTGCATATTCTTTAACATCTATTCGTAATGAAGATTATCACAAAAATTATTTTTATTTGTGCTATTCTTATCCTAATTGTATTCGTAGATTCCAATGATGATGAAAATAGTAATCACGACCTAAGCAGTACTAATAATATGCTATTTGCACATAGGGGATTAGATGAATTTGCCGAAAATTCTTGGCAGGGTTTCAAACAATCTCAAAGTCTCGGTTTTAATTCCATTGAGTGCGATGTACAATTTACTAAAGATAATAAACTAATAATTTTTCACGATAAAAATGCCAAAAGATTGCTAGGTATTGAGAAAAACATCGAGGATTTGATGTGGAGTGAAATCAAAGCTAAGACCATTATACACAACAACGAAATTAGTGAGCAATATGTACTATCTTTAGATGAACTACTGAGATTATCCTCAAATTTTCAAAATCTCTATTTAGATTTTAAAACAACTAACAAAACTATTGCAGATAGCCTTTTGGTTTTGATGGAAAAATATCAAGCATATGAACGTCTACTCATTGCTGATGCTAATATCTTATTTTTAGCCTACTTAAAGCATAAAATGCCCCAGATTAAAACTGTTT
>CAXFOQ010000098.1:0-2699 GCA_964004705.1 uncultured Flavobacteriales bacterium
TATAAAAACATAATTTAAAATTAACATTGAAATGAAAAATCTATTAGCTTTATTTATGCTGACTATTTGCATTACTTTAGGTTTAAGTCAAGCAATTTTTGCTGCAGTACAAGATGAAATTGACACAACCACAGTCGTTGAAGATACGACAGCTGTTGAAGAAGAAGTAGTTGAAAATACTCCAGAAGCACCAAGTGCTGTTGTAGAAGAAAGCCCTTCTTTTCACCAAGTCATCAAACAAAAATTTATTGAAGGCGGGCCATCATTTATGGGTATCGTTTTATTATGTCTTATACTAGGGTTAGCGCTATGTATAGAACGTATTATCTACTTAAATAAAGCTACTACCAATGCCGATGCTCTTTTATCAGAAATCGATGGAGCTTTATCTTCAGGTAATTTAGATGCTGCAAAAGAAGTGTGTAGAAATACAGCTGGTCCAGTAGCAAGTATATTTTATCAAGGATTAGATCGTTCAGGCGAGGGAATTGATGTAGTAGAAAAATCAGTAGTTGCATACGGAAGTGTACAAATGGGCTTATTAGAAAGAGGTCTTTCATGGATTTCATTATTTATCGCTCTAGCACCAATGCTTGGTTTCATGGGTACTGTAATTGGAATGATTGGTGCATTTGACGCTATTGAGGCAGCAGGAGATATTTCACCATCACTCGTTGCTGGAGGTATTAAAGTAGCACTTTTAACTACTGTATTCGGGTTAATCGTAGCTATGATATTACAAATCTTTTACAACTATATCGTTGCAAAAATTGATAGTATAGTAAACACTATGGAAGATGCTTCTATTTCTTTCGTAGATATTTTAGTAAAAAACAAAATTAAATAAACATGTCGGATTTTCTAATCAATGCAGGACTGATTCTAACATATGTAATGATAGGTACAGCTACTCTAGCAGCTATTGTATATCCTTTAATGTTTTTGTCTAAGAATCCTAAAAAAGGCAAAACAGCGTTGATGGGTATTGGTGGGCTATTAATTGTAGCGGTTGTATCCTACATCATCGCATCAGGAGATCTATTGACTTTTCCTGGTTCAGAAAAGTTTGGAATGACAGAAGCTTCAACTAAAAGAGTAGGTATGGGATTAATTACTTTCTATATACTTTCTGTTGCTACTATTCTAGCCATTCTTTACGCTGAGTTTGGTAAACTATTTAAAAAGTAAAATTATGGCAAGAAGAGCAAAAGGTGCATCGGAAATCAATGCAGGCTCTATGGCAGATATCGCCTTCTTACTGCTTATCTTCTTTCTAGTAACTACTACTATGGACATTGATACCGGTTTAGCGCGTAAACTACCTCCTATGCCTGATGAAGATGTTATTCAAGATGATTCTCAAATCAAAGCGAAAAACATCTATGTAGTACTGATAAACTCCAATAACCAATTATTGGTAGAAAACGAGTTTATGGATATCACACAACTTAAAGCAGGTGCTAAAGCTTTCATCAATAATAATGGACGTAATCCCGAGTCATCGGACAACCCACAAAAAGCTATTATTTCTCTTCAAAACGATAGAGGAACATCTTACGAAACCTACATTCAAGTACAAAACGAATTAGCGGCTGCCTATCGAGAACTCAGAGACGCTAAGGCTATGCAACGTTTTGGTATGTTGTATGCTGATTTGAACAAGACACAGCAGAAAGAGATAAGAAAGGAATACCCTCAAAAAATCTCCGAAGCAGAACCCAAAAATATAGGAAACTAATTATGTCTAAATTCAGAAAAGATTCGAAAAAGGATACGCCAGGAATATCGACAGCATCGCTGCCCGATATAGTATTTATGCTGTTATTTTTCTTTATGGTAACGACCGTTATGCGTGAGACTACTGTTATGGTACAACAAAGTTTACCACAAGCGACAGAGATTCAAAAATTAGAAAAGAAATCTTTAGTTAGCTATATCTACATTGGAAGTCCAGTGGAGAGAATGCAAGGCACTTATGGTACTAAAGCACGAATTCAGCTTAACGATGCCTTTGCTACAGTCGATGATATTCCTCAGTACATTACTGCTGAGCGTACTGCTCGTGACGAAAAAGAAGTGCCGTTTATGACCACTTCTATAAAGGCTGATCAAAATACAAAAATGGGTATTGTAACTGACGTCAAGCAAGAGCTTCGTAAAGCCAATGCATTGAAGATTAACTATTCTACAAGAAAGAAGGTTCAGTAAGAATTGTTCAACTTTATAAAGTTAAAGACTCGTTTTTAAAGCTCTTTTTATTTAAGTCGATTGAGGTTTAGAAATCGTCTTTAGTAAATATAGCAACATGAACAGTCCCAATAGAGCAATAACAAGCATAAATAACTGACCATCATCAGCCCCTAAATGCTCAACTTCTTTGGAGATGCTTTGTTGGTTAATAAAATAACTTAAGATAACTGCTCCTGTGTTATTGACAAAATGAGCCAAAATAGGTAACCATATTGAACCACTCCAATAAAATAAATAACCCAACAATCCACCGATTATAAAGCGAGGAATAAAACCTAAAAATTGTAAGTGCATGGCACTAAAAAGAAAAGCTGTTATCCAGATGCTCAAGTGTATTTTGCCATTTCTAGAAAACAACTCTTTCTGTATGACTCCTCTAAATAATAACTCCTCGCCAAGTGCTGGAATAACACCTATAATTAGGATATTGATTAATAATCCCGACCAAT
>CAXFOQ010000099.1:0-2652 GCA_964004705.1 uncultured Flavobacteriales bacterium
TCCATAGGAAAGTGCTACAGCCATTCGTCTGTAAGGACGTGAATTAGGCTTCCCAAAAATCTTAAAATCAGAATCTGGTATGCAAGAAGCTTTTTCTAAGCCTGAAAAAACAGGTAAAGAAGAATTGTCTTTATCAGCTAAAATAACAGCACTAGCACCATTTTTTAACAATTTGATTTCTTGTACTGGAATTCCTAGTATAGCTCTGGCATGTAATTCAAATTCTGAGAAATTTTGAGTGTTAGCTAAAGTAACCATACCAGTATCGTGTGGACGTGGAGAAAGCTCAGAAAAATAAACACCTGATTTGCCAATAAAAAATTCTACTCCCCAAATACCTGATCCCTGTAAAGCTGTGGTTACTTTTTCAGCCATTTCCTGAGCCTCTTTGAGATGAATATCATTCATTGACATAGGCTGCCAACTTTCTTGATAATCGCCTCGCTCTTGTCTGTGACCAATTGGTGGACAAAATAGAGTATTTCCGTTATCTTGAGTTAAAGTAAGTAGTGTAATTTCAAAATCAAAATCAACAAACTCTTCAACTATGACTTCTTTCAAATCGCCTCTTGAACCTTCCATAGCATAATTCCAAGCCGTTTGAATATCCGATTGGGATTTAATAATAGATTGACCTTTACCCGAACTTGACATTAAAGGTTTAACTACACAAGGCAAGCCACATACCTCAACACCTTTTTTTAATTCTTCATAACTAGTAGCATAACGGTATTTTGCTGTTTTTACTCCAAGCTCTTGAGCCGCTAAATCTCTTATAGCTTTTCTATTCATAGTAAAGTTAGCCGCCTTTGCCGATGGAATTACCTTTAAACCTTGTTTTTCGTAGTCATAAAATCGCTCTGTACGAATGGATTCTACTTCAGGGACTATCAAGTCAGGTTGGTGTTTTTCTACCAAAGCATCAAGAGCATCTCCATCTAACATATCAATCACTTCAAAATCATGAGCTACTTGCATAGCAGGGGCATTTTCGTAGTTATCTACTGCTATAATGTATTGTCCTAATCGTTGCAAGGCAATGACCAGCTCTTTACCTAATTCTCCAGAACCTAGAAGTAATATCTTTTTTCTCATAATGCGTTATTAATCTTTTGATGTGCCATTTGCACAATTTCATCAGGCATGTGCATAGCTGGAGCATGATGAGGCTTGACTCTAGCGTCAATTATTGGTATTCTACAGTGCCAATGTTTGTTTTGAATTCCTTCTTCTAATCCAAAGATATCTTCTGCAGGATTTGATCGAGTAAATGTAACCCATAACCAATTGCTAATGTCTGCGGCAACAAAAGAAGAATCGTCTACTAAAGTGATTAGCGCTATACCTTCTAATTCTAAATGCTCTATTTTAGACTTTACAGACTCAACATCTTCGGACTCTACTACCAAAACACCGGGCATAACTAAATGAGGCTTTAAACCGTCATCTAAGGATAACTTGGACAAATCCTTACATAATTCACGTTTCTTCTCTCCTACTGCAGCACAAACTACTTTAGAACCCTCATTAATTTCTCCAGTGCTACTATAATCTAATGTATCCATAGTAGTTTTGGTTTGGAAGTGTAAATCCCTAGACCAATCAACTCTTGAGAATAAATGTTGGAAGAAATCGTATTCATTCTGAACGTCTAAGTTAGCATCGTCCTCTTGAGCTACTATAAATAAATACTTAGCTAAACTCAATTGACCTTTACCTAAAATATGATTAGCGATAGTAAGTAACTCTTGTGGTCTTCTTATCTTTTGATAAGGGGTATAGCGTTCACTACCTATAGCTAATAATAAAGGATGTACACCAGCCTCATCGACAGCATTTACAGCTTTTAAACCAGGTATTTCAGTAGGGATAATCCCGTCTGTGATATCATGAATTAATGCACCAAACTGGCTATCCTCTTGTGGAGGTCTTCCAACAATGGTAAATGGCCAAATAGCACCTTTTTTAGCATAAACCTTATGAATTTTCATTACTGGAAAATCGTGTGTTAAGCTATAATAACCAAGGTGGTCACCAAAAGGACCTTCTGGCTTTACGTCATTAGCATTTATCTCTCCGCAAATTACAAAATCAGCATCTTTAGATAAGGTATAACCATCTTTAACGACATATCTAAAATTTCTACCTCCCATTATTCCCGCAAAGGTCATCTCACTCATACCCTCTGGTAATGGCATTACAGCAGCCAAACTATGTGCTGGTGGACCTCCCACAAAAATACTAACTTTAAGTGGCTGACCTTTTGCATTTGCTTTGGACTGATGCACACCTATTCCTCGATGAATTTGATAATGTAAGCCTATTTCCTTATTCTGAACATAATCATTTCCTCCCAATTGAATTCTATACATTCCTAGATTTGAGTTCATTATTCCGGGCTTGTCTATATCTTCAGAATATACTTGTGGCAAGGTTACAAATGGACCTCCGTCCATTGGCCAACATTTAATTTGAGGAATGTCTTCAATTTGAATTTCTTCAAAGTGATGATTTCTATGCTTTATGGGTAATGCATAAGGTGCATGGGTAACAGAACCTATCAATGCTAGTGGTGTTTTAAAAAAGTTTGCTGGGTCTGCTTTTAAAGAAACTAAACCTTTTACAGGCTTTAGAGTATCACGAAAAATAAAC
>CAXFOQ010000100.1:0-2639 GCA_964004705.1 uncultured Flavobacteriales bacterium
AGTATGATATTAATAATGACGGAGTAGTTAGCGATGATGAGTTTGCACATATGGCTGAGATCAAAAGATTAGAACATGACCTTAGAAAGCAAAGAGCCCAAAGAAGGATGGCTACTGCAAGTCTTGTTGCCATGGGTAGTTTTACTGTTGCAATGTTTGTTGTCGATATTGAACGAGTACAGGCACTTGCTGATATCAGTAACCTTTTCTATATTTCTGGGGCTGGTATTGTGGGAGCTTATATGGGAGCTTCAGCCATAATGAACAGGAACGGAAAGTGAAGCCAGCATTTTTGCTGATGTGCTACCTGTCAGGTAATCCAGCTGGCACATTGCATTTTCAATCAGTAAATACAGCACACTACTTCAAATCATATTTAGATAATCAAACTGTAAAGATTGGCGACACAGAGCAGAGATATGACTGCTTTGTAAAATTAGTTAAAGTAAACAAAGAAATGAGGTTATGGTAATGATACAAGCACTAATCGGACCAGCAACAAAGTTGCTTGGCAAATTCATAGAAGACAAAGACCAAAAGGCTAAACTTGCACATGAGTTAGCTACAATGGCAGATAAACACGCTCAAGCACTAGCATTAGCACAAATAAAGGTAAATCAAGAAGAAGCTAAAGGAAACTGGTTTCAATCTTCATGGAGACCACTTATAGGATGGATTTGTGGGTTATCGTTAGCTATTAATTATCTTATATCGCCAATCTGTGCAGGATTTGGTATACTTATTCCACAAGCTGACATGGCGGTAATGATGCCTTTATTACTTGGTATGTTAGGAATAGCAGGAATGAGAAGCGTAGATAAAGCGTTCAAAACAGATACAAAGGGGAAATAAAATGGCTTTTACATTATCACAAAGAAGTCTTGGACGATTAGATGGAGTAAATAACAAATTACACTCAGTAGTAACCACCGCCATCACACTGACGAATTGCGATTTTGGAGTCACCTGTGGACTAAGAACCGAAAAAGAGCAAGAGGAACTAGTGGCTAGAGGTGCTTCACAAACAATGAAAAGTAAGCATTTAACAGGGGATGCGGTTGACGTTGTTGCGTATATTGGTTCACGAATTTCATGGGAATTGAACCTGTATGATGAAATAGCAGATGCCTTCAAAGAAGCGTCAGTGCGAGAGGGTGTTGGAATTTTATGGGGTGGTGCTTGGAGTGTACCAGACTTGCGTGATTGGGAAGGTACAGCCGAAGAAGCAAGGGAATCTTACATAGACCTTAGAAAAAGCCAGAAGAGGAAATATTTTTTGGATTGTCCTCATTTTGAACTGAGTACCTAAGAACATGAAAAAAGTATATTTAAAGCTTTATGATTTCTTCTCAAAGATTGCTAGTTATTTTCTAAAAAAATCATTGAACCAAAAAACCAAAGGGGGTTATCATGGCACTAACACCAAAACAAAAAAAACTACCAAAAGGACTACAGGAAGCAATTCTAAAAAGTCAAAAAAAGGGTAAAAAGAAAAAGAAAGGGAAAAAGTAATGCCGTATCACACAGGTAAAGGTTCTCATTCAATGGGAATGAAAAAGAAGAAGAAAAAAACCAAAAAGATGAAAAGAAAAAAGCGTTAGATGGTTTTAGTAAAATCTATTAAGAAGTTCACAACAAAGCTTAACAAGACGCAAAAGAAAGCTATGAACCGCCATGCTAGGCATCATTCATTGAAACATATGAAAGAAATGGCTAAAGACCTTGAGTCTGGAAAAACGTTCGCTCAAGCACATACTAGAGCAATGCGGAAAGTCGGCAAATGATAGGTTTTACAACCACAGCTACTATTTCTGAACTCATAGACAAAAGACCCATAGGACGTAAGCGGAAACGCACCAGAAAGAACAAAATGCCCTTCAAAGGCAATTTAAAGGCTGTACAGCGTCTATTGCGTGTAAAAAGGGTAAAGTAACGCTGAAATAGTTAAGACCGCACAGGAACGTTTATTTCAATAATCTCTTTTATCTGGTCTAAACATTCAGTTACACCGCCCTTCACAATAAAATGAGGTGTACCCATAGCTTTTGATTGCACCGCCCAAAGCTTTTGAGCATCCGACAATCTACCTTTTTCATTCTTCAACTCGATATACAAAACCCTTCCTTCTGGATATTCTACAATGATATCTGGACAACCCGACTTCAAACCCATCTTTTTCATCTTTAAATGATAGCCAATAGACTTTTGACCTTCATTCGGTACATGGAAATGCCGAAAATGGTAGTATTTACACAGATAATTTAGGTAGTCATTACAGGCTATTTGTATGTCTGATTCTTTGGTCATAGGGGGTAAGTTCTATTTTTAATGAGGTATGCACCCATAGTTTATAAAATTTACCCCCCACTTATACAAATAGAATTGGAGTTCATTTGTATATTCCGCTTATCGTAGGAGGAATATCATAAAAATACCAATAAAAAACCAATAAAACAAGACTTTAAAAAATTAGTAGAAAAAAATAGTTCTTGACAAAACCTAGAAAATATGTTAGGTTTAATTATAAACAAAAACAATATTGGAGTTCAAAATGAGTAAAATAAGGAAATGGAAAATATCATGGTTTGTGGAAAATGCCAAAACTAAGGAGGTTTTGGAATCTGTAAATTGTGATGATT
>CAXFOQ010000101.1:0-2572 GCA_964004705.1 uncultured Flavobacteriales bacterium
TTTTTGTTTCAGCCCAGAACATTACAGTCAGTAACACTTCAGATGCTAAAAATTTTTTGGAGGCCTATTTCTCTCCCTTTGCTGAATCTATTGGTGCTGGTCTTAATAAAGGGTGGTATAATACAGCAAAGCCACATAAATTAGCTGGTTTTGATGTTAGTCTAAGTCTAAACTTAATTACTATTTCTGATGAAGTGGCTTCATTTGATGTCAATAGTATAGAAAACTTTAGCAGTACTTCTTCATCAACTCCAAGTATATTGGGAAGTGGAAAAGGTGCAACTATAAATTATCAAAACGAAAATGTGAGCGGTCAATTTGTGATGCCTGACCAAAATATCGAAATAAAAGCTGTACCAATTCCAACTTTAAATGTAGGACTTGGCCTAATAAAAGGAACTGAAATCAACATAAGATATATTCCAACTTATGAGTACAATATTGGCTTTGTGGGCAAAGGATCTGTTGAGCTTTACGGCGCTGGAATAAAACACAATATTTTGCAATGGTTACCTCTAGATAAGTTTTTACCCTTCGATTTATCGATCCAAAGTGCTTTTAGTAAATTCAACACTTCCTTTCAAGTAGAAAGTCAAAGCGTTAGACAAGGAGTAGATTTAGATATTCGAGCAAGCACAGTCAACCTTATCTTTTCAAAAAAGTTTGCTATGATAACTGCTTACGGCAGTCTAGGTCAAAATTTTGTAAGCTCCACACTAAATGCCAATACAAATTTTAGTCTAGGTAGCACAAGTACTTTAAATTTTGATTTCCCCTTAGAAATCAATATGCCTAAGACTTCTGAAATGCAAGCTTCAGCAGGAGTTCGACTTCAATTTGCTATCTTTACACTTTTTGCCAATCAGACCTTTTCTAGCTATCCAAGTACATCGGCAGGGATTGGCATCAGTTTTAGATGACACGATTAATTTTCACATGTATTTTTTCCCTTTTCTTAAGTAGTTATTGCTATGGTCAAAATTTCAAAGCAGGACTTATTGCTGGAATTAGCACTTCGCAGGTATCTGGCGACCAATTAGGTGGTTTTAACAAATTAGGCATCAAGTTTGGTGCCTCAGTCAATCATTTTATAAATTCTGCTAGTCGTGGTCAACTAGCATTGTACTATATCGACAAAGGTAGTAATGATGTCAATAGCGATTTTAGGATTGATTTAGCCTATATTGAAACGTCATGGTGCGTTCAGAAAACATCTAAAGGATTTATTTATGAAGGAGGCTTATTATTTGGTGTTTTGGTAGATGGCAAAACATATGATATCTATGGCTATGAAGACGTTCAAAAAAATGATTTCCATAAATTCGATATAGGTGCAAAATTAGCTACAGGAGTTAAACTCAAACCTCAACTTTTTATGTTTTGGGAATTGAGCAATAGTATTCCCTTTTTTCCCATACAAGACCATCCTGGTGGAACTACCTACGGACTAAACAAAGGCAAATATAATTCCATATTAAGTTTTTCTTTCCGATATTTGTTCTCTGAATGAGTAAGAAACAAAAAATAGTGGTTTCGGTAAGTGGTGCTAGTGGTGCTATCTATGCCAAAGTGTTATTCGATAAACTACAACAACTACATAATCAAGTTGAAGAAGTAGGTATTTTGATGTCTGATAATGCAAAATACGTTTGGAAAACAGAATTGGGTAATACCGATTATAAAGATTTACCTTTTAAATTTTATAAGCCACAAGACTTTACAGCACCCTTTGCGTCTGGTTCGGCTCGCTTTGAAACAATGATTATTTGCCCTTGTTCTATGGGTACATTAGGTCGTATTGCTCAAGGCATTTCTAATGACTTAACTACTCGCGCTGCCGATGTTATACTTAAAGAAAGAAGAAAACTCATATTAGTAGCAAGGGATACACCCTTAAATCTTATTCATATCAATAATATGAAGACCGTTACCGAAGCAGGTGGTATCATTTGCCCAGCTACCCCTTCATTTTATAGCAATCCTTCTACTTTTGAAGAATTGGCATCTACAGTTGTTGACAGAGTTATTGCTTTAGCTGGACTAGAGCAAGATTCATATCAATGGGGGCAATAATTACTTTCGTTTTGTAGTTATAGTGGTAAATTACAAAACTATGCTTCGTTTTTGCAAAACCATCTTACAAAAAGTTTCTTTTGACAAAAATTTATTTAAAAAAGAACTTAAAAAATCTACTCGTTTTGTGAGTAAAAGAGAACAAATGGCATTAAAAATATGGTGTTTAACTTCTTTTGCTAACTATAAAGATATTATTCTGGATGTATTCGAAAATACTATTTAAGAAAATCTATATTTCTTTTTAAACCTGCAAACTTGGCTCGCTTTACAGGCGATTTCTTAAACACTTTTTTAAAAGTATCTTCCGTCAATTCTTGCCAATCACTTTTATTCATATCTAATAAATCTGGGTGAGGTTTAAATCGTTTTTCTTTGTGTGGATTAGAAAACTTATTCCAAGGACAAACATCTTGACAAACATCACAACCAAAAATCCATTCGTCCATTTTATCCTTCATCTCATTTGGAATAGAATCTTTCAATTCAATAGTATAGT
>CAXFOQ010000102.1:0-2514 GCA_964004705.1 uncultured Flavobacteriales bacterium
AGCTAAAGCTCGTTGTAATAAAGCGTCTATATTCATCTAAATTGTCTAATTTTGGTGGTACAAAAATACGACATTATAATTATGGACTTACACCTATCCCTATCAAAAGATTTTTCTAAACAACAACCCTTAGTATTGCTATGCAAATCATTAGACCACTTGTCTGAGTTTGACTTAAGCACAGAGGAAAAGAAATACCTTGAAAAAGCCCTTAAGAACGAGCAAAAAAGTATGCTTATCAACCGATATAGCCATTGTATTTTTGTGGTACTTACCTCGGATAATTTGGAAAAAATACGCCTGTCTGCCAACAGTTTGCACCCTCAGATTATTAAAGAAAAAATAGAAGACATTACCGTGGTTGACTGCTGTAAGAATTCAAACGAAAGTTTGGCATTTGTCGAAGGCTTGGCCTTATCCAATTATCAGTTTCTTAAATATTTTAAGGATAAAAAAAACCATAGCCTAAAATCCATAAGGCTACACTTTGATGGCTCTGAACAAGACATTCAGCATTTGCAATCGGTTGTGCTAGGGACTTATGTAGCTAGAGACTTAGTCAACGAACCCTTTTCATACCTGACCGCACCCCAATACAGTAAGGACATCGAAGCCCTTGGAAAGGCATCAGGCTTTAGCGTAGAAGTCTTTCATAAAAGCAAAATAGAAGCTCTGAAAATGGGAGGACTTCTAGCTGTCAATAAAGGAAGTATTGACCCCCCTACATTTAACATTATGGAGTGGAAATCCAAAGGGGCAACTAACAACAAACCCATAGTATTGGTTGGAAAAGGCATCGTTTATGATACTGGTGGCTTGAGTCTTAAGCCTACACCCAATTCTATGGATATCATGAAATGCGATATGGGAGGTTCGGCAGCCGTAGTCGGTACGATGTACGCCATAGCCAAAGCTAAATTAAACCTACACGTAGTCGGTTTAGTCCCTGCTACTGACAACAGACCGTCTGGCAATGCCTATGCCCCTGGCGATGTCATTACTATGCACGACGGCTCTACAGTGGAAGTGCTCAACACCGATGCTGAAGGACGATTGATACTTGCCGATGCCCTCAGCTATGCTAAAAAATATAAGCCCAAAATTGTGATTGACCTAGCTACTTTAACAGGTGCAGCCGCTCGTGCTATTGGTAAACAAGGTATTGTAGCTATGGGCAACGACCAAGAGACTCTCTCTGATCTAAAAGAAAGTGGATACAGAGTGCACGAAAGGTTGGCAGAATTTCCCTTTTGGGAAGAATATAAAGAGGATTTAAAATCGACCATTGCCGACCTCAAAAACCTAGGTGGTGCCGAAGCTGGAGCCATCACTGCTGGTAAGTTTTTAGAGCATTTTACCGACTACCCTTATACCCACTTAGACATCGCTGGACCAGCATTTACACAAAGCCCTTTTAACTACAGAGGGCAAGGAGGTACAGGAGTGGGCGTACGCTTATTGTTCGACTTTCTAAAAACTAAAGCCTAATGAGTAAAGCCATCAAATTAGGCATATCCATAGGTGATACTAATGGCGTAGGACTAGAAGTCATCTTAAAAAGTTTTCATGATAAACGCATGCTAGACTTTTGTACACCCATCCTTTTTGGCGATTACCAATTGGCCATGAATACCAAAAAACAATTGGGATTAGAAGAAATAAACCTCCATAAAATACAGTCCCTCAAGGAAAGTAAACACAAAAAAGTAAACATACTAAACTGCTGGAAAGAAGCGCTTAGCCCAAACTATGGCAGTAAGGAAAAAGGTGGCAAATATGCTTTGATGTCTCTTGAAAAAGCCTGTCAAGCTCTACAAAATGGTAGTATTGATGTTCTGGTAACAGCCCCCATCAACAAAGAAAACATACAGTCCGATAGCTTTAAGTTTCCCGGTCATACCGAATTTTTAGAACAACAATTTGAAGGTCAGGCTTTGATGTTAATGCTGAATAAGGAACTGCGAATAGGCGTGGTAACGGGTCATCTGCCCTTAGAACAAGTGTCCAAACACATTACCCAAGAAATAATACTGCAAAAGCTAGAGTCCTTTAACCAAAGTTTGATTCAAGATTTTGGTATTCGTAAGCCAAAAATTGCTGTTTTAGGGCTGAACCCCCACGCAGGAGATAATGGTTTGCTTGGGCAAGAAGAAGTAAAAACCATAATACCAGCATTACAAAAAGCCGAAGACAAGGGACTATTGACCTTTGGTCCATATCCCGCTGATGGCTTTTTTGGCTCAAATCAATTAAAGGCCTTTGACGGAGTACTAGCCATGTACCACGACCAAGGCTTAGTACCTTTCAAAACCTTGTCTTTTGGAAATGGTGTGAATTTTACCTCTGGCTTGTCAGTAGTCAGAACTTCGCCTGACCACGGTACGGCCTTCGATATAGCTGGTAAAAACATAGCCTCTGAAAGCTCTTTCATACAAGCCATTTACAGCGCATGTGACATCTACAAAAAACGCCAAGAATGGCAAGAACTAAATAGCAATATTTTACCGTCCCAAC
>CAXFOQ010000103.1:0-2439 GCA_964004705.1 uncultured Flavobacteriales bacterium
TGCAGACCACTGCCTAGCCACTCGGCCACGAAACCAAAGGATGGCAAATCTAATAATTTTTTTAAAAATCTGTGCCTTTTATTCGTTTGTCTTTTACGACAACCTCTCTCACGTCTCCATTTATAGGTGGATTTTTTTTGGCAACACTAACCTCAACACAAAAAATTTTAGGGTGTTTTTCTATGATTTTTTCTAAAATACGGGCCACTACATGCTCAAGTAGTTTACTAGGCTTTGCCATTTCTTTCTTGACAATAGCGTTTATAGATACATAATCTACCGTATGTTGTAAATCATCACTATCTGAAGATTGTTTAATATCATACTCAAGCACGACATTAACTTCATAATCTGAACCTATTTTGGTCTCCTGTAGCAAACAGCCGTGATAAGCGTAAACCCTGATGCCTAAAACTGAAATCGATGCCATATTATGATAGGGTGTGTATAGCGGTTTTCATTCTACGAATAACCTCATCTTTTTCTAGTAATTCAGAGATTGCAAACATAGAGGGGCCCGTGCCTAAACCAGTTACAGAAAGTCGGAAAGCGGGTAAGACCATACCCAAACCCCATTGATTCTTTTCAAGGTGAGATTTGAATTGAGCTTCTATCTGTTCAGCACTAAAATCCGACATAGAGGAAAATAAATCAATAATTGAATTTAAAACCACAGGCGTATTGTCTTTCCATTTTTTACGCCTTGTTTTTTCATCGTAATTAGATGGCGGCTGAAAGAAAAACTGACTAGACTCCCAGATATCCTTAATAAAGGTAGCACGTTCCTTCATCAGTTCACAAACCTCAGCAAGATAGCCAGGATCTATTGCTTTAGCCTCATTGACAGATTCCGTTAATAGTGCTGCTAAAGCTGCTCCATCTTTTTCTCTCAAATATTGTTGGTTAAACCATTTAGTTTTATCAAAATCAAACTTAGCGCCAGCTTTACCTACCCTATCCAAAGAAAAGGTTTGTATTAATTCATCCATACTAAAAATTTCTTGTGAGGTCCCGGGGTTCCAACCTAGAAAAGCCAACATATTTGTAAAGGCTTCGGGGAAGTAGCCCTCCTCGCGATAACCCGAAGAAAGCTCAGTAGTTTCAGGATTAGTCCATTGAGTTGGAAAAACGGGAAAGCCAAGTCTATCGCCATCACGCTTACTTAACTTACCATTGCCATCAGGTTTTAATATTAACGGTAAATGAGCAAATTGAGGGCAGTCCCATTCAAAAAAGCGATAAAGTAAAACGTGTAGTGGTGTTGATGGTAACCACTCCTCTCCCCTTATAACGTGTGTTATCCGCATCAAATGATCGTCTACAACGTTCGCTAAGTGATATGTGGGCATACCGTCTGATTTTAAAATAACCTTATCATCAAGGTTAGTGGTATTGACCACAACCCAGCCTCTTATGATGTCTTGTATTCTAACCTCTTCGTTGCGTGGCATTTTAATACGAATCACATATTTGTCTCCACGATTAATCCTCTCTTTAACCTCGTCATCTGACAAGCTTATAGAGTTTTGCATACTTTCTCTTACAACCGCATTGTACTGTGGCGAAGGTACGCCAGCATTTTTCATGCGTTCACGCATTTGCTCCAATTCTTCGGTAGTGTCAAAGGCATAGTAAGCATGTCCCCTTTGTAAAAGCAAATCGGCATACTGTCTATACATAGACTTTCGTTCTGACTGGCGATAAGGCCCTAAGTCGCCGTCTTTTCCAAGCCCTTCATCAACCTCTATTTTACACCATTTTAATGCATCTAAAATATACTGTTCGGCACCGGGCACAAATCGTGTTTGATCGGTATCCTCAAGACGAAGTAAAAAATCTCCACCGTGTTTTTTGGCAAACAAATAATTATATAGGGCTGTGCGAACACCACCCATATGCAAAGGTCCTGTTGGACTAGGTGCAAAACGAACTCGAACTTTATTCATTATATACGTTTATTTGGGAGGCAAAGATACATTTTATTGAATATCAAGAGGCTTTCTTGGTGGAAGTAAAAATCATAACTTTGCAATATGAACGAGAGAAGTGTGTTAATTGAAAAGTTGGAGGAATTCATCAGTAAATATTACAAGAATTTACTGCTAAAAGGTGGTATATATTTTGTTTCTGTATTTCTATTGTTCATCATCTTATTTTCTACTGTTGAATATTTTGGTCAGTTTAATAGTGCTATCAGAACAGTTTTATTTTGGAGCTTTTCTGTATTAAACGCTATTGTATTTTGGCGATGGGTAGCTATACCTTTGAAAGGGCTATACAGACTAGGCAAGTCCCTAAGCCATTATGAAGCTGCCAAGATTATCGGCGAGCATTTTAGCGACATAGAAGATAGGCTGACAAACTTGTTACAACTACAAGAATTGTCTTCTCAAGAAAACGCAATTGTTGAGGCGAGTATTGAGCAAAAAATAAAATTAC
>CAXFOQ010000104.1:0-2429 GCA_964004705.1 uncultured Flavobacteriales bacterium
CATATGATGCTTTTAGTTTCTGCTTTAACTTGTATCTTACAACTCATTGGAATCGTTTTTAATATCAATCAAGAATCAACAATACTTTACGCTACTATATTTCTAGTCGCTGGTTTAATTATTGGAGTTATATTAATAGAAAAACAATTGAAAACTATTTTTGATAAAGACGGCAATAGAAAAAAGTAGGTATGAAAATCATTTGTATAGGAAGAAATTATGTCAATCACGCCAAAGAATTGGGCAATGCTATCACTAGTGAACCCGTATTTTTTCTTAAACCAGATACTGCTATTTCACCAAAAGGCCACCCCTTTTTCATTCCAGATTTCACTAGCAATGTGCATTATGAAGTAGAATTGGTCATTAAAATCAATCGACTAGGTAAACACATCGAAGAAGGCTTTGCTCATAAATATTATCAAGAAATTGGATTAGGTATAGATTTTACTGCTAGAGATGTTCAAGAAGAAGTTAAAGCCAAAGGCTTACCTTGGGAAAAAGCCAAAGGTTTTGACGGTTCGGCTGTAATCAGCCGTAGCTTTATTCCTAAAGAAGAATTAGACCTCAATAACATCGATTTCACACTAGAAAAGAACGGTGATACAGTACAAGTAGGTAATTCTAAAGATATGCTCTTTAATTTCGACAAAATCATAGCCTATATCTCACAATTTTACACCCTAAAAATTGGAGATCTTATTTATACAGGCACTCCTGCTGGTGTTGGACAAGTGAATAAAGGCGATATCCTAAAAGGCTTTATTGGTACGCAAAAAATGTTTGAAGTCAAAGTGAGGTAAAATCCTAATCCACTACATTGAGTCGTTCTACAAGAACCTTATCTCCTATGGTAGCTTCAAGGATATATATTCCTGATGGCAAAGCTGGAATTTCTATAGAAATCAAAGCATAGGACCAATCGTTTTTTCCTTGTAAAATCTCTCTACCTCCTACATCTAATAAACGGTATGAGATATCTGTATGATTGGCAGTATAAAGGTATGCCTTAGCATTTGAAGACACTGGATTAGGATAAATATCTAAAGTCACTTCGTCAATGGCATCAATATCTAGCAACAGGGCGTTAGCTAGGGAATAATTGGGAATACCAAAGCCCATTTGATTGTCTGGTGTTTGGTACAAATGGGCACTCTGTGTTATAGCCTCTATAATTTGCATATTACTTTTTTGATAGTGGGCTTGCCACAAACAAGCGGTCATACCTGCAATAATGGGCGAAGAGAAAGAAGTTCCATTACTAGTAGCAATAGCATTACTGGAAGTAATTACAGTAGTATTACCCCCTTGTGCTGAAACTGTAGGTTTGACTCTACCATCTGAAGAAGGACCATAAGAAGAAAAGGATGACGATATACCATCAGCATTGACAGAGCCTACACTCAAAATGCTATCGGCATCGGTAGGAGCACCAATGTAATACCACGAATTATTACCCGAATTACCCGCCGAATTACATACTATCATACCCTTTCGACTTGCCATAGTAGCTGCTCTGCTAATGACAGTTGTCTTTCCGTCCATATCGGCATAACTATGGTCTTGAGATGCAATATCAAAAGTGGTATATCCTAGAGAAGAATTGATAATGTCGACCCCAATACTATCGGCAAATTCGGAAGCTACTGCCCAATTGTATTCTTCAATAAGTGTTTCCGAAGATGCATCTTCGGTACGCAACAACCAATAACTGGCTTTTGGTGCTGTCCCTAAAAATTCATTTTCCAAATATCCAGCCATAGTAGATAGTACTGACATACCGTGATAGTTATCTTCATAAACCGAAGATTCGCCATCGACATAATCCCAAGTACCTAATATCTGATTATTGGCAAATAGATGAGTAAATGCATCTATCTCATCAGTTTTTCTAAATCCAGCGTCTAGTACAGCAATATGTATTCCTTGACCTTGATAGCCTTGTTCGTGCAGATTATCCCCTGACAACATTTCTATCTGATTTCTGGACTGACCATAATCGTTTTCAAAAACAATATCATCAAATTTTGAGGCTTTTCTAATATCTGATAAATCTATAAATAATTGCAAAGAATCTACTTCTTTAATAAAATCTAAAGTCAGCAAGGTGTCTGCATTAACACCTGAATATAAGGCTGTTACACCATTAAACCACTTGCTTTTGTTGAGGATTTTAAATCCTAAATCTTGTAAGGTTAAAAGGTAGTCCGTAGGTATGGGCAAATCCGAATAGTGCAAAGGGATATTTTGTTTTGCTCTCCGGTCAATAGCTCGGGGTGATAACAATTCTGTAGGGGTAAAATCACTAAGCGTATAACTGCCTTTGTCTTCAAAAGCAATCCACAGTTTTACAGATAGACTATCTTGTGAAAAACTGAATAAAGGGAGTAATATAAGTAGCGTTAAAAGTCTCATTGTTTAGCAATAAA
>CAXFOQ010000105.1:0-2340 GCA_964004705.1 uncultured Flavobacteriales bacterium
CTAACGGTGGGGTGTTTGGTTCTATGTTGTCCACACCAATTATTAACCCGCCACAATCGGCGATATTGGGTATGCACAATATTGTAGAACGCCCTGTGGCAGTCAATGGAAAAGTAGAGATAAGACCCATAATGTACGTAGCCTTATCTTATGACCACCGTATCATAGATGGTAGAGAATCGGTAGGCTTCTTAGTCAGGGTTAAAGAATGCTTAGAAGATCCAAGCACCCATTTGCTGGACGGAGACGTAAAAAAGAGTTTAGGACTCTAATGACAAAGCCAACGGAAGTTGGCTTTTTTTTGGTTTAAAATTTTTGTAGAAAATGAACGTTTATGACACAAATTCAAGCCCTATTAAAACGTATAAACTTCTTGTTTTGTTGTTTTGTTTTAGCCTACAACTCTTTGCCCAAGACAACACCAATAGCCTTTTGAAAGGTGTGATTTATGACTCCAATAGCCAACAACCTTTGATGTATGCTAGTGTTTTTGTGTTAAACAGCAATACTGGGGTTATTAGCAACGAACAAGGGCAATATGCTATTGATATTTCTGCTTTTGGACTACAAGATAGCGTTCGTTTTCAGTATATGGGCTATCAGATTAAAGATGTTGCCATTAGCGACCTATTGCATTCTGCCGATGTTCATTTAGAAGAAAACATCATTAACATTAGCGAGACTTTGATTTTTGGTCGTGAGCAAGACCCCGAATTTATTGTCCAACAAGTTTTGCTGTATGCCGATAGCAACTATCACAAGGATTATTCGTCATCTGAGGTATTTGTCAGAAAACGAGATGAGTCGGATTTATTGTTATTTAAGCTAGACTATAAGAAAAGTACCATTTCCGAAATAGACCAAGAGGCCATAACTACGGCACAACAAAAAATGCCTCGTCACTCCACTTCTTACACCGACCTTTTAGGAGAAATGCTAAGCTCACCAGATAAAACTGATAGCCTTCGCATTAAGATAAATCCAAAAAAGGTAGTTAGTTTAAAAGACAAAGACATTACTGAGATAGACCAATTAGCTGAAGTTTTTGAAGATGCTTTCAAGAAAACCGATAGCCTAGAGTATTGGAAAATAAAAACAGGAATAATTGGTAGTAAGGTTGGCTTTGATTTTCAAGATACAACTTTGAATTTGGAAGAAGACGAAATATTAGTAGAGGACTTTGCTAATAATTTGTATTATGATTTGAGCGATTATCAATTCGATAATGAGGAAATATGGGACTTTTTATACAAACCATCTCGTTATAGCTTCACTTTGGTGGGTGGCACACGACTTCAAGGACAAGACATATACATCATAGATTTTTCGCCCAAGAACAAAGGTCTTTATGAGGGTAGGTTATACATCAGTTTATCGTCTTATGCCTTGCTCAGAGCCGACTTTCACTATTCTGAGGGCAAACACGGCAGGAACTTCAAGTTGATGGGGATTAGCTTTAAAGAAGAAGAATATAAAATATCTGTCAATTTTGAGAAAACAGATGAGCGTTATCATCTCAAATACTTTTCATTCAACAAGGTTTCTAGCTTTGGTATTGATAGAAAACTTGCTCTATTGAAAAAGAGGAAGAAAGCACTTTTTGACAAAACTCTATTGGAGCTTAAAGGGGCTATAGATATGCAAGTAAGGACTCAGCAGTCTTTTGAATGTTTGCTTTTATCTCATGAGGATATTAGCCCCTCGGATTACCACCATTTTGAGCAGAGCAAAAAAATGAAGGTCATATATGTGGATCAGTTTGACGATAGCCTATGGCAAGGCTATGGCATTTTAGAGCCTACCCAACAGATGCGGGAATACAAGAAAATTGGTTATTAATTCATAAGATGTATTTCGCCCAATTTGATTTGGTTGGTTTTGGCACCATTGTATCGTGCTTTCCAAGAGTACACGCCTAGAGGGCATCTTTGCTTGTTGTAAGTGCCGTCCCAGCCTACATTGATATCGTTGCTATAGAATATAACTTCGCCCCAACGGTTCATGACCCAAAATTCAAAATCATCGGTACAGCCCAATTGTGGTATGAAAGTTTCGTTGAGCTCATCGCCATCTGGCGTGAAAGCATTGGGCGTATAAAAAGGAATACTTGCTACTGGATTAATTTCTCTATGAAAGACGTTTTCACATCCGAATTCATTTACTAAATTCAGTTGTATGATGTAGTTACCTACTACCGAATAGGTGTAATAGTCAGAGGTGTCTTCACTACTCACCACGCCATCTCCAAAGTTCCAGCTTAAAGAATCGTAGCCAGTAGAGAAATTGATTAATTTGATGGTTTTGTCGCAGTTATTAATTTCTTCTGGCTCTGTTATGAAG
>CAXFOQ010000106.1:0-2146 GCA_964004705.1 uncultured Flavobacteriales bacterium
GGAAAGTCTTCAAACAAGTCGTGAATTTTAATTTTGGTAGGCTGATTAAGTATAAAGGCGATACTTTCATTATCGTTATGTTCTGTAATAAGTAATACGGAACGCTTGAAATTTAAGTCCAACATACTTGGCTCTGAAATTAATAATCTTCCTTTTTTGGGTTTAATATTTTTCATACATCTATAACGAACAGTTTAATAGAATTGTTACATGCTTTAGATTAAATTACAGTTCATTAAGTTTAAACGTATCTTTTAGTCTAACTCCTTTTTCGGTATGCTGAACAGTACAACATTCGTTGTAATTGTCGTGCTGTAAAAAAATGACATATTCTTTGTCAGCTGCTTCGTTTAAAAATTTTTCTTTTTCGGTCAAAGTTACTAATGGCTTTGTATCATAGCCCATAACATAGGGTAGTGGTATATGTCCTGTGCTAGGAAGTAAATCGGCGGCAAACACTAGAGTTTTACCTTTATATTGTATAAAAGGTATCATTTGTGCTTCTGTGTGTCCATTTACAAAAAGAGTAGAAAAGTCTTTGAAAAGCTCTCCTTCTTGTTCAACAAAATTTAAATGCCCACTTTCTTGAATAGGGATTATATTTTCCTTTAAAAACGAAGCTTTTTCTCTATTATTAGGTTTTGTTGCCCATTGCCAATGGTCTTTATTGCTCCAATACTTAGCGTTCTTAAAAGTCATTTCAAAACCACTTCTATCCATATTCCATTTGACGCTACCTCCACAATGGTCAAAGTGAAGGTGTGTCAAAAAAACATCTGTAATGTCAGAAGGCAAATAGCCCAATTTTTCAAGTGAGCTATTTAAGGAAACATCACCATGCAAATAATAATGTTTTAAAAATTTATCGTCTTGTTTGTCGCCAATACCATTGTCTATTAGAATCAGTTTGTTGCCATCTTCTAAGAGTAAAGAACGCATGGCCCAAGGACATAAATTATTTTCATCTGCTGGATTAGTTCTGCTCCACAAAACTTTAGGAACAACTCCAAACATAGCTCCACCATCTAGCTTAAAATAACCCGTGTCAATTGTATACACCTTCATGTTGAAAAGTTTAATTTTTTCAAATTTATAAAATGTCAATTATCTATAATTTACAATTCAAATAAATTTTATAAATGAAAGTACATTTAATAGCAATCGGTGGTAGTGCAATGCATAATTTAGCTTTAGCATTACACCACAAAGGCTTCGAAGTATCGGGTTCTGACGATGCTATTTTTGAACCATCTAAAAGTCGCCTTTACGCTTTTGGCATATTGCCACAAAAGATGGGTTGGTTTCCTGAAAAGATTCATAAAGACCTTGACGCTATAATATTGGGCATGCATGCTAGAATTGATAATCCTGAATTAATTAAAGCTCAAGAGTTGAAAATTCCAATTTTTTCTTACCCAGAGTATATTTATAATCAAAGTACTGACAAGAGAAGAGTTGTGATAGGGGGGAGTCATGGAAAAACTTCTATTACGGCTATGATATTACACGTTTTACATCATTACAATATGGATTGTGATTATATGGTAGGAGCTAAGTTAGATGGCTTTGATACAATGGTTAGGTTAACTACTGAAGCCCCATTAATCGTTTTGGAGGGTGATGAATATCTTTCCTCGCCAATTGATAGACGGCCTAAATTCCATTGGTATAAGCCTCATATAGCTATTCTTAGTGGCATAGCTTGGGACCATATTAATGTGTTTCCAACATTTGAAAATTATGTCAATCAGTTTAGGATTTTTAAAAATGATGTTGAAGATGTACTTTTTTATTGTGATGACGATAAGGTTTTATCTGATTTATGCCAAGAAGATTCTACTTGCCGATTAGAGTCGTATAGCGTTCCAAATCATTGTGTTGAGGATGGTATCACTTACCTAATAGATGGAGAGTCTAAACATAGACTTGAAATATTCGGAGAGCATAATTTACAGAATTTGAATGCTGCTTTATTAGTTTGTCAAGAATTAGGTATTC
The DNA here is from genome assembly GCA_964004705.1 of uncultured Flavobacteriales bacterium. Taxonomy (GTDB): domain Bacteria; phylum Bacteroidota; class Bacteroidia; order Flavobacteriales; family UBA7312; genus UBA8444. Next base: position 1,999 of record CAXFOQ010000106.1, read on the forward strand.
AAAAGAGTGATTTTTACAAAGCTATTTCCTTATTTAAAGGAGCATCTAAACGATTGGAGTTAGTAAAAAGAGGGGAGAGCTCAGTTGTTTATAAAGACTTTGCTCACTCTCCATCAAAACTAAAGGCAACTTCATCGGCTATGAAAAA
>CAXFOQ010000107.1:0-2140 GCA_964004705.1 uncultured Flavobacteriales bacterium
GGGTTATTGGTTGCAAATACTAATTTCATTTATTGATGATGATAGGGTTCGTTATTAAGTATACTAAATGCTCGGTAAACTTGTTCGGCAAAAAATGGGCGTATCATCTGATGTGAAAAAGTCATCTTGGATAAAGCAATTTTAGACGTCGCTTTGTTATAAACCTCATCACTAAAACCATAAGGGCCACCAACAACAAATACCAATCGTTTTATACCTGTATTCATTTTCTGTTGCAAAAAATTAGAAAAAGATTTGGAATCAAACTCCTTGCCTTTTTCGTCTAGCAAAATAAGTGTGTCGGTATTATGTACTTGCTTTAGTATTAACTTACCCTCCTGTTCTTTTTGCTGACTTTCAGATAAGTTTTTACGGTTTTTTAAGTCAGGAATAATCACGAATTCATAAGAGATATAGTGCTTCAAACGTTTAGAATATTTGTCTATTCCCTCTTGCACCCAACTTTCATCGGTCTTTCCTATTGCTAATACTACTATTTTCACCAAAAAAGTTTTGTAATTTGCCACAATATTAGTCATTTTGTTGGATAGAAAAACACCCTCATGAAAGAAGAATTAAATACCTTTATAGAATTCTCCTTACAAGAAGATGTCCGAGAGGGCGATCATACTTCTTTGGCTTGTATACCCCCTACGGCTAGCGGCAAAGCTCAACTCCTAGTCAAAGAAAATGGAATACTTGCTGGTATGGAAGTTGCTCTGGCTATCTTTGAAAAGGTCAATCCAGACATTCAATTTTTTCCCTTAATGCATGATGGTGAAAGTATGACTGTCGGCGATGTGGCCTTTATTGTGGAAGGGCCTTCTTCTTCAATTCTGACTGCCGAAAGACTCGTTCTCAATTGTATGCAACGCATGAGTGGTATTGCCACTAAAACACAGCATATTGTAAAATTGTTAGAAGGGACTAAAGCACAAGTCCTAGATACTAGAAAGACAACACCGGGTATTCGTTTGCTCGAAAAATGGGCGGTTAAAATTGGTGGCGGTGTCAATCACCGTTTTGGATTATACGATATGATGATGATAAAAGATAATCACATCGACTTTGCAGGTGGTATTGAATCAGCCATAGCAAAAGCTATAAACTACCAAAAAGACAAGGGAATAAATATACCTATAGAGGTAGAAGCTAGAAACTTAGAAGAAGTCAATGAAATTTTAAGAGTTGGTAACATACAACGCATCATGTTGGATAACTTTAGTTATGAAGATACACGTGTTGCTGTAGAACAAATTGGAGGACGTTTTGAAACAGAAGCTTCTGGGGGAATAACTGAAGAAACTATAAGAGAACACGCCCTGTGTGGAGTAGATTTTATTTCTGTTGGTGCATTAACACATTCTGTCAACAGCTTAGATTTAAGTTTAAAAGCCTTTTAAATGAAACTTAAAGAACGTCTGTCATTTCTAGTAGATTGGAGCAAACACATTGTTTTACCTGGCTTTAGTGGTATGAATCTCTACGATGTGACACTTTTTTTTCTTGAAGGACTTGAAAAAGGCGCTATCACTACTCGAGCATCTTCAATAGCATTTAACTTTTTCTTGGCTTTATTTCCAGCCTTGATATTCTTCTTTACTCTAATTCCCTACATTCCTGTAGACAACTTTCAAGAAATACTATTAGGACTTTTAGGAGAAGTATTGCCACCAAATACTAACGAATCGGCATTCACCACCATAACTGATATTATTAATCATCCAAGAGGTGGCTTACTGTCCTTTGGTTTTTTAATGGCTCTGTATTTTTCCACAAATAGTATCAATTCACTTATGGAAGCCTTTAATAGTTCCTATCATATTTCTGAAAATAGAGGCATGTGGAAGCAACGCCTTATAGCATTAGGTCTAACATTGATGTTATCATTCATGCTTATAGTAGCCGTTGCTCTCATTGTTTTTACACAATTTGCCAGTAACTACTTTGTAGACTTAGGTATTCTTAAACAAAGTGCTGTTACTCTTATGGTAATTGGAAAATGGATTATACTGTTGGCTTTTTTGTTCGGTGGATTATCAGTATTATTTCAGTATGGTCCTTCTAAAAAAACACATTGGAGTTTAATCTCACCTGGATCTATTATAGCTACACTTTTTATTGTTTTAACATCAACTGG
>CAXFOQ010000108.1:0-2065 GCA_964004705.1 uncultured Flavobacteriales bacterium
TGGAAAAAAAGTACCAATATCATTAGTATATAGAAAAGATAAATTTAATAACGGTGAAAATCCTCTTTTACTGTATGGCTATGGATCTTACGGTATTACAAATAATGCTAGCTTTAGCTCAGTCAGACTTAGTCTTCTTGATAGAGGCTTTGTTTATGCAATTGCACACATTAGAGGAAGCCAATATCTTGGGAGAGATTGGTATAATGATGGAAAAAAAGAAGAGGAAGTCCAGTTTGTTGATGATAAACGAAGCGGAAAATCAATGGCTTGGTTTTCGAAGCAGGCTACAATGGTCGAGCCAAGTTTGAAACGGCCCAATTCATCGCCTTTTTTCAATTTCACGCTGGCTTCGCTGTCTTTGTCATATTGCCAATGTTGAACATTTTTGCCTGCTGGTGGCGTCACGGTTCCTGCCCAAACAGTTTCTATGCTCGCTACTATGGTTGCTCCAACCAGCACCATCGCCATTTTACCTACTGGGGTATCGAAAATAGCCACAACGCGCTCATTACGGGCAAACAGGCCAGGAATATTTTGTGCCGTTAGTGGGTTGACAGAAAAAAGCTCACCCGGCACGTAAATCATGTCGGTAAGCGTGCCATCAATAGGCATGTGAATACGGTGATAATCTCGAGGTGCTAAGTAAACCGTAGCGAAAGTTCCGCCTTTAAATGGCTGGGCGATGTCAGGTTTACCGCCTAATAGACTTGTGAGGCTATAGTCATGCCCCTTCGCTTGAAAAATACTGTCATCACGAATATCGCCAAATTGACTCACAGCGCCGTCTACGGCGTGAATGAGCGCGGAAGGGTTTTCGTCAATCGTGCGCGCTTCGGGTTTTAATGGCCGAGTAAAAAAGGCATTAAAACTGCGGTAATAACCAGGATCTGAGTGCAGCGCCTCATCCATATTGACATTATATTGCTTAATAAAAAGTTTGATAATGAATGTGGTAAAGCCGCCCAACTCTGCCGCTGCCAACTTGCCTACAAGGCGAGACAACAAATGTTTAGGGGTAATGTATTGTAGATTTACTTTAAGCCAGTCCAGCACAAAAACGCTCCAATCATGTTAACCAGTTAATTGTACCTTAAGTTGTATGTTCACAAGTAACTTTAAGATTATGTATGCAACCAACTTGGTATAAGGAAATAAATAAAAATTGAGCTTGTTGGACGCCAATGACGGGGTGTTCAACAAGCATAAAAATGATAATTACACAGGGTAGAAGAGGTGACTAACCGCCAGGAGGCTGACTATGACTAGGGCGCTGTTCATCCATGGTGACCAATATTTTGTGATAGCTGGCAAACCGCTCGGCGTTAATTTTGCCTTCTTCAACGGCTGCTCTTAATAAACAACCAGGGTCGTTCAAATGCTTGCAGTCTCTAAATTTGCAGCCACCCAAATAATCGCGAAATTCAATAAACCCCCAAGTGATGCGCTCGGTGGGAATATGCCATAAGCCGAATTCACGTACGCCCGGTGAATCGATAAGATCGCCGCCTGCTGGCAGATGCAATAGCTTAGCCGCAGTGGTGGTATGTTGACCTAAGCCCGAATTATCTGAAATTTCCCCGGTTAACTCATCTGCATCAGGCAGCACCTGGTTAATAAGGCTAGACTTACCTACACCAGATTGGCCCACAAATACGCTGACGCTGTCTTTAAGCAGGTCGTTTAAAGCTTGAATACCTTCACCGGTTTTACAACTTGTAAAGAGTAAGCGATAACCTAATTGACGATAAACTTCGAGTTGCTTATCCACTAGGGGGCGAGCGTCGTCATCCAGCAAGTCGAAGGCCGGGCGGAGGTTTCTTGTGGTCTAGCGTGCCCACCATTTCTTTAATCCCCCCGGGAGGCGGCAGCTCGAGAGGTGAGCTTGGCAGAAGGGCTCCGGCAGTCTAATTCTACGGGATTCGAGCCTGCTTTACGGTATTCGAGCCTGCTTTACGGGAAGGGAGCCTGTCATCAAATTTTTAGCCTGTCATCGGGTTTCGAGCCTGCTAGACGGGCAGCCACGACTTTTAGTCAAGAAGAGACTATTTATTCAAGAAGAGAC
>CAXFOQ010000109.1:0-2034 GCA_964004705.1 uncultured Flavobacteriales bacterium
GCTTCCAGCGAAACAATTTCGCGATTCGAAACTTGAAAGGGATTTGTTGCGACAGGGGACAGGCGTGGGAAAGATACCGAGATGGGAAATGGGGCAATGACAGGGCTTGTCTGAAAACAAACAATCTGAGTTTTTGCACTCATAGTTATCAGTAGGTTTGCAATTTCTTTCGTTCATGATTTTAACAACATGCTGCAGCTATTGAAGGAAGCCATTTTTTATTTCACGAAAACGTACAGATTTGGTACCAAAAAGGTACATTTTTCAAATCCATCTACAGCCTCTGCTTTTTGAGATATGAAAAAAATATAAATAGATAAAATATGCGACTATTAATCACTTTTCTTTTCATACTTCTTAGTGTTATCTAATATCTCAACAAATTAATTAGATTATGACTATATCAATGGTAATATTCCATATTTTAAAATCTATTAAAAAGTGATCTTATTTTAAAATAGTTAAGCTATCAGAAACTAATAATTTCTCAGTTGTAAAGCCTTCAGCAAATTTTACTCTTGATAGTCGCCCCAAGTTAGCCGCACGATAATGCACACTATCTAAAAACCCTTGACTAGAGATGATTGTTTCAGGTTCTTTAGAACTTGCGTCAAAAAATTGAGACCTAAATGCCTTTACAGCCTCCATTTTAATGGACATAAAATCGCTAACATCTACAACGAAATTAGGCTCAATTTCTTCAAATTGTATATAGTGATAAACCACATCTGGTCGCCAAGCTTCTTGTCCTGTTTCTATCTTGGACAGTCCTGCTAAAAAACAAGCCGTAGAAACCAAGTCAGAACCTTTTTTATGGTCGGGATGTCTATCGCTCACAGCATTGGCTAATACAATACGTGGTCTATATTCTCGGATTATTTTCACAAGCTCCATTTGATGCACCTCATCATTTTGGAAAAAACCATCTTTAAAACCCATATTGTGACGAAACTCAACACCCAATATTTGAGCCGCTAAAGCAGCTTCTTTATCTCTTATTTCAGCACTACCTCTTGTCCCTAATTCACCCCTTGTAAGGTCAACTATTCCAATCTTACTGCCCAAATTAACTTGTTTAGCAATTGTTCCTCCACAACCTAACTCTACATCATCGGGGTGAGCTCCGAAAGCTAATATATCTAGCTGTTTATCCATTTTACTATTTTTTTTGATTTTGGACTTGTTGTAGGTAAAAAATAATCTACCCACTGACCATTTTCATCGATAATGAATTTTTGAAAATTCCACAAAACCGAAACATTCTTTTTGCCATTCTTATTTTTCTCTGTCAACCATTGATAAATGAAATGTTTAGATTTTCCTTTAACCGATACTTTTTCAAAAATAGGAAAAGTTACGCCATAATTTTTTTGACAGAAAGATGATATCTTTTGACTATCGCTATATTCTTGATTGGCAAAGTCAGAAGAAGGAAATGCTAAAACTTCAAAGTTTTGATTTTTATACTCTTTGTATAATTCTTCTAATTGCTTGTATTGAGTTGTCAACCCACACTTAGAAGCTACATTGACAACTAATAACTTCTTACCTTTCAATGTCGACAAATCAAAATCTTCTCCATCAATGGTTTTTACCTTAATGTCGTAAAAAGATAAATTGTCCTCATAATTGTAACTATTCATACAACTCAGTAATAAGGTTATTATAAATACGCTAAAATATTTCTTTAGTTTCTTAATTGTTTTTGTCTCCATTTAGCTAATATTGCAACAAGAGTAACTATAAAGATAGAATAATATACAAATGAAGGGATAGGCATTGGATCTCCTTTAGCGTAAGAATGTAAACCTGAAAGGTAGAAGTTCACTCCAAAATAGGTCATGATAATTGAACTATAAGCAACTATTGAAGCTAAGTTAAAGGCAAATATTCCCTTGATTTTTGGTATAAAACGCATGTGCAAAACAAAAATATAAATTAGCATACTTGCCAAAGCCCATGTTTCTTTAGGATCCCAGCCCCAATATCTACCCCAAGATTCATTAGCCCATATACCACCTAAAAAAGTACCTA
>CAXFOQ010000110.1:0-2025 GCA_964004705.1 uncultured Flavobacteriales bacterium
TAGATTAAAGGCAGGTGATTTTATAAAGTTTGCTCACGATAAGGTTTACATGATTGTTGAAGATGTAACCAGTTCAAGCAATGCGTCAACAGTTACTATAGAGCCACCATTAAGAGAAGCTTTAACAGATAATAGTTCGGTCACTTATGATTCAGTGCCTTTTAATGTGCATTTAAGAAGCGATATTCAAGAGTTTTCAAGTGGTGCAAACAATAGCAATGGTGAATTACTTTTTAATTATGAGTTTGATGTTATAGAGAGTTTGTAGATGGCTAGAGGTTTAACAAGTGCGGTAAAAACAGAACTAGCCACAGGAAACATAGAACCAGTTTTATTGATAGAGTTAGGATTTGCTACCCCAGTATATTTTACAAATGCAAGCTTTGATATTACGTCTAGTGTTTCTGGAACATCACGAACCTATCTAGCAAATGGTCACTTTAGAGGAATAACCGCAGTTAGTGAAACCGCAACACCTTCAAAAAACAGTTTAGTGGTTACGTTGTCTGGTGTAGACCAAACCTATATTTCTATTGTACTCAATGAAAACATAATTAACGATAATGTCTTTATTTACAGGGGTTTTTTAGATGCAAATCTAGCTTTGATAGCAGACCCTTTTCTTTTGTTTTACGGAACAGTAGATGAATTTAAAATAACGGACAATACAAGCACTGCCACATTGAGTCTAAATGTTACATCACATTGGGGGAACTTCTCAAAGAAAAGCGGTAGAACAACATCTGATAATTCACAAAAAAGGTTTTTTTCTACCGATCAAGGCATGGAATATTCAGCATTAAATTTAGTAGACATTAAATGGGGTAGAGAATGAGTAGCGTACATTTATATCAAGCAGAAAAAAAAGATTTTGATATGATTTACGAAATGCTTATGGAGTTTAAAGAGGGTGATTTATTTGATAAAAAACTTCCAGAAGTTGACAAGCCAAAAGTAACATTATTCATCAACACAATTTTAGAAAAGGGAAAAGTAATTTTTGCTAAAGACTTAGATAAAGAAGAACTTATGGGGTTGTGTATGTTTCACAAGGCTGAATATTGGTTCAGCAAAGAGAAGATAATGAATATCCATGTATTGTATGTCAGAAAGCAATTTAGAACGTATAACTTAGTGAAAGTGATAGTAGATTCTGTGAAAAATGTATCGGAAGGATTACCAATGTTACTATCAATAAGCACAGGCATACACAAAGACCCAGTTTTTGAACGACTAGGATTTGAAAACATGGGTAGTAATTGGAGAATGTTCTAAATGTGTGGTTTCGTTGAAGATTTCTTTGATTTTGTTGGCGATGTAATAGACGAAACAGTCGATTTTGTCGGTGATGTTATAACAGAGGTCGTTGATGTAGTTGTAGATGTAGTAGATGAGGTTATCAGTTGGGTAGCACCCCAACCAGAAGTGCCAGAGTTTACAGAGGAATTTGAGGAACAACAAGCAAGAGGTATTTTAGTCAATAAATTTTTGGCTAATTCTAGTATTCCTGTTGTGTACGGAACACGAAAAGTAGGCGGTAATGTTGTCTTTGTCGAAACGTCTGGAACAGATAATCAATATCTATATATGGCGGTGGTTCTTAGTGAAGGGGAAATAAACAGCGTTGAAACTTTATTTGTAAACAATCACCAAGTAACTTTGTCGGGTTCACTCACCGATGGCACACAAAGAACAGTAACAAGTGCGGACGCAAACTTCTTTGATACCGAAAATACTAATAGTTTAATTACAGTACAGGCACATTTAGGCACAGACACACAAACATCTTCTTCACTATTAGGCGAAGTAAGTTCTTGGACATCAAACCATAGATTACAGGGTTTAGCCTATCTAGCCTTGAGATTTGAATGGAACGCAGAAAAATTTGGTTCATTGCCAAGAGTCCAAGCAACTATAAAAGGGCGAAAAGTATACAACCCTAATTTAGATAGTACAGTCACAGGGGGTAGCGGTAGCCATAGAGCAGACACAAGCACAACATGGGAATATTCCGATAATCCTATC
>CAXFOQ010000111.1:0-2003 GCA_964004705.1 uncultured Flavobacteriales bacterium
CTGAGGCGTCGCCTGGTCCACACGATTCAAGATATTTATTTGACCACTTTATTAACCTTTTACAAGAACATAAAAAGTAATGAGCAGAATAGTTGCAATACAAGCAAGACAAATTTTAGATTCTAGAGGTAACCCTACTGTTGAAGCAGATGTAATAACGGAGAACGGAATAATGGGTAGAGCCGCAGTGCCTTCTGGAGCATCAACCGGAAAATACGAAGCGATTGAATTAAGAGATGGCGATAAAGGTGTTTATATTGGTAAAGGTGTTTTAAAAGCTGTCCATAATGTAAATACTGCAATTGCTGAAGAATTAAAAGGAATGTACGTCAGCGATCAGGCTTCTATTGATTCAGCCATGATTCGTTTAGATGGTACAGAAAATAAAGCAAATTTAGGTGCTAATGCCATGTTAGCTGTTTCTATGGCTGTAGCAAAAGTAGCAGCTCAAGAAAATGGACAGCTACTATTCAATTATATAGGAGGAATGAATACACGTACACTTCCTATTCCTATGATGAATATTTTGAATGGTGGTTCGCATGCTGATAATAGTATCGATTTTCAAGAGTTTATGGTTATGCCCGTAGGTGCTAATTCTTTTAGTGAAGCTTTAAGAATGGGAACAGAAGTTTTTCATAACTTAAAGAAAGTATTGAAGTCAAAAGGATTTTCTACTAACGTTGGAGATGAGGGTGGTTTTGCACCAAATTTAGGATCTAATGTTGAGGCTGTAGAAACAGTTCTACAAGCAATAGAAAAAGCAGGTTACAAGCCTGGTGATGATATGTATATAGCTATGGATGCAGCTGCTTCAGAATTTTATAATGCTGAAGAAAATTTTTACCATTTCCACCAATCAACTGGCGATAAATTAACGCCTTCAGAAATGGTTGGCTATTGGAAAGAATGGTCTGAAAAATATCCTATTCTATCAATTGAAGATGGTTTGGATGAAGACGATTGGGACGGTTGGAAACAGCTTACTGATACCATTGGAGATAATGTTCAATTAGTAGGAGATGATTTATTTGTTACAAATGTAAAACGTCTATCTAAAGGCATTGACTCTGGAGTAGCAAACTCTATATTAGTAAAAGTAAATCAAATTGGGACTTTAACTGAGACAATGGAAGCTGTAGAGATGGCTCAAATGAACTCATACACTTCTGTAATGAGCCATCGTTCAGGTGAAACAGAAGATACTACCATTGCAGATTTATCAGTAGCATTAAGTACTGGTCAAATTAAAACTGGTTCTGCTTCTCGTTCGGATAGAATGGCGAAGTATAATCAGTTACTTAGAATTGAAGAAGTGTTAGGAGACGAAGCGAAATATTTGGGAAAATCATTTAAGTTTTTAAAATAAAAAATATGTCAGACAAAGCTGAATTACATTACAAAGGGAATGTGTATCAACTACCAATAATAGAAGGTACACAAAATGAAATGGCCTTAGATATTAGCAGACTAAGAAATGAATCAGGACTTATAACTTTAGATAAAGGGTTTAAAAATACTGGTTCTACTGAAAGCGCTATTACTTTTCTTAATGGTGAAGAAGGCGTATTAAAATACCGTGGTTATTCTATTGAAGATCTAGCCGATAAATCAAGCTTTGTTGAGGTATCTTATCTTTTAATTTACGGCGAGTTACCGAATACTGAACAACTTGAGTCTTTTCAAGAAGAGATTACTAACCATACCTTAGTACACGAAGATGTAAGATCTATTTTAGATGGTTTTCCTTCAAAGTCTCACCCGATGGGAGTATTATCATCTTTAGTATCTTCATTGACGGCTTTTTACCCCAAGTCATTAGATCCTAATCGTTCAGCTAGTGAAGTAAATGGAACAATCATTCGATTATTGGCAAAGCTACCAACTTTAGCAGCTTGGAGTTATAAAAATAGAATGCGTCAACCGGTTGTATATCCTAACAACAGTCTAGACTATTGTTCTAACTTTTTAAGAATGATGTTTGCTTTACCTACTGAAGAATA
>CAXFOQ010000112.1:0-1971 GCA_964004705.1 uncultured Flavobacteriales bacterium
AATTAGGCGTCAGACGAAGGGTATCATAAGGCACTATACACGAGCTCTACAGCGTCAAAATAGCGACGAAAATCATTATGAATTTGACACTTTCAAATCAGCACTCCCAATTACGGTAGGAAAGTGGTACAATTATTTATGCAATCAGGCGAATTACAGTCCGGGCTTTAGCTTCTGGCAAATAGCTTCTGGTTATTCACTAGTGCCTTCAAGTGCCCTCCTTTCCGGTCTATCTTTTGGTGTCTCATGGCTTTCCAATTCTGGCATTATAGCTTACATTTTAAAGCCATCCAAAAGAGGACCAAAATCGGACTCCGGTGGGTTCCAAATTATTGCCAGATAGCGGGTATGGAAAATGCTGCCGAATGAGCTCAGATTTTGATGAAATATAATGTTCCAGATTGGTCAGTAAATGAGTCCCAAAATGGCTCGATCTATACACGGGTACACGAGGGTACGTGCCATATAGCCGAAGTTTATTGTGCGACTCGGCTGAACCCTAAATCTGAGAGCATTTTTATCACATTCTGAGAGAGCTTTTCATACCGTTTATGGAAGCCGGTATATGAAGATTATTTTGACGCTTCCAAAGTCAGATTTTGAGCACATTTTCTACATGCATCAGATCAAGGAAATTAGCCCATATTATGAAGCTGTGAGAGGCCCTAAATCTGACCTGAAAGGAGGGCACTTTGGAAGGCCATCTAATCACTAGAAGCTATTTGCTAGAAGCTTTTGCCGGCTCTGTAGGATGCTTTAAAAAACCGTGAATGGCATCGTGAGTCTACATACTGACAGATGTAAAGAACAGTTTGAGTTTGAGACAATAGAAGGGGACACCGTTCCCGGCAATCCAGTTGAGGACGTGCCCGTAGAAATGGAAGATACGCCAGTGGAGACAGCACCTCCTAGGGTAGAAGAAAGAAAGCCAGAGTTAGAGAAGCCCTCCAGAAAAACAATAACTCCTGCTCCTCAAATTGCCCCGGTTATTCCCAAGGGTACTGGGGGGCCCATTTTGGCTAGTCCTGCAGTGAGAAAGAGGGCAAGAGAGGCGGGAATAAATCTCGGTACTCTCAGCGGAAGTGGTCCTGCTGGTAGAATAAGACATGCCGACATTGACGCGTTCGTGGCGGGCGGAGGGGCTGTCATGGGAGCCCCTCCGTCCGCTTATTCAATCAAAAGGAGCGGGGTTAACGAGGTCAAGATTGTGGGTTTGAGGAGAAAAATTTCCGAACAGATGGTCAAAAGTGCCTTCTCGATACCACATTTCTCGTATTTCGAAGAGGTAGATGTTACTGAGCTAGAGGCACTGAGACGTGTGCTTAACTCTAGTAGGTCCGAAGATCAACCCAAACTAACCTATCTTCCGTTCATAATGATGGCACTGGCTAAGATAATGCCCGAGCACCCAGAATGTAATGGGCATTTTTATGATGGGGATGGAGTCGTTCATCGGCATGAGGCCGTACACATTGGCATAGCGACGCAGACTGATAGGGGACTTTACGTCCCGGTTGTCAAGAATGTTGAGGCTATGGATGTCTGGCAGGCCGCTAGTGATTTAATTAGAGTCTCAGGAGATGCCAGAGCAGGTACCTCAAGTTTGGATGACCTGACAGGTTCTACCTTCACAATAACCAGCTTAGGCAAGGATGGTGGGCTTGGTGCAACGCCAATCATTAACCATCCTGAAATGGCGATTCTGGGAGTACACAAAGCCAGAGAAAAGCCCGTTGTCCAGAATGGTCAGATTGTGGTAAGGAGAATCATGAATCTATCAAGCTCATTCGACCACCGAGTAATTGATGGTGCCGATGGGGCAAGATTGATACAGCACCTCAAAAGGATGTTAGAGCATCCTGCAATGATTTTCATGTAGGGTTGAATATGGCTGAAGTTAGGAAATGTCAGGTATTGGTAGTAGGGGCTGGCCCCGGCGGGTATGTTGCTGGGATTAGGTCTGGACAATTG
>CAXFOQ010000113.1:0-1952 GCA_964004705.1 uncultured Flavobacteriales bacterium
AAACCCTATGGCTTACAATTTTACTATTCAGGGTAATGGTACGAATTACGGATCTTTTGAATATGGAGAGCTCTTTTATCAATTAGGTCCATTTTTAGCTGATGGTGAAACCGAGTATGAGTTTGCTATTACCGATAATGAGGATTCAGAATGTTCTAACTACTTCGATTTAGGAACAGTAAGTTGTGATGTTATATCTAATATTACAAATTTCGAAAAGTCAGAAAGACAACTATTATTCATAAAGAATATTTTAGGTGAAACAGTTAATAATTTAAATTCTAATAATCCATACATCTACTTTTACGATGATGGTAGTTTTGAAAAGAAGATTATTTTTAATCAATAATTTAGCTAAATACTCTTGTTAAAATTTAAACATTTTATAAAGTCTGATGATGCCGCATGGATAACATTTATTCATGGAGCTGGTGGCAGTAGTACAATTTGGCATAAACAAGTTAAAGTATTAAAAGAACATTTTAATTTATTACTCATCGATTTAAGGGGTCATGGTATGTCAAATGAACTTCCTGTAAACACGGACTATTCTTTAGGTATTGTGGTAGACGAAGTGGTTGAAGTTATTCAGTATTTAAATATCAAAAAGTCCCATTTTATTGGTGTTTCGTTGGGAACAATTATCATTACCAAAATTTCTGAACTTTATCCGAAAATTGTCGATAAGGTTATACTAAGTGGTGCTATTACTAGCTTTTCAACTCGTACATTATTTCTTTTAAGAACAGCACAGGCGATAAAGAGTTTTACTCCTAATATCATTTTATACCGTTTGTTTGCCCTAATTATAATGCCTAGTAAAGAACATAGAGTTTCTAGAAGAGTATTTATCAATGAGGCCAAAAAGATTAAGAACAGAGCCTTTAAAAATTGGTTGAGATTATTACCAGAAATTAAGCACACTATTGATGATATTTCTAAACTCAAACTTTCTAAACCTACCTTATTCATTTCAGGAATTGAGGATTACCTTTTTGTGCGACAAATTGAAGAATATGTAAAAGATAAATCTAATTGTTTTCTTGAAAAAGTAAATAATTCAGGACACATTGTCAATATTGACCAATACCAAACTTTTAATAAATTTGCATTAAGATTCTTAAAATAATCATGAAAAACTTTTTAATCCTTATTTGCTCAGTTTTGTTATTGGGTTGTAGTTCAAACTCCCTTACTTATATCAATTTAAGTCCTATTGAATTCCAAAAAGCTATTAAAAAAGAAGAAGTTATTATTCTTGACGTTAGAACACCGCAAGAAGTTAGTAGTGGCTGTATAGAAAATGCCACTACAATAGACTTTTACGACCAATATTTAGAGCGAAAAATTAGCAAAATTCAAAAAGACAAAACTGTTTTTGTTTATTGTAAAAGTGGAGGTAGAAGTTCACAAGTTGCCAAGTTACTAATTAAGTCTGGACAAGCTAAAGTAGTCAATCTTAATGGTGGAATTATGGCATGGCAAGCCGCTAAATTACCATTAATACGGACTTCTAAAAATAAAGATAAATCCATTAAGGAGTTTTCCATTACAGACTTCGATAGTTTGCTTAGTCAAAATAATTTAGTTTTAGCTGATTTCCAAACTTTATGGTGTATACCATGTCGTAAAATTTCGCCTATAATAGATGAGTTAAAAGAAGAATATATAAAGTCAGTACAAATTCTTCGTATAGATATTGATAGTAGTGAATTATTAGCAGAGTCTCTTGAAATAATGGCTGTACCAACTATAATACTATTTAAGGATTCTAAAGAAATATGGAGACATACAGGCTTAATAAGTAAAGATGAACTGATTAAACTATTCGATTTACACCTAAAGTTAATCTAAAGTGGAGCTGGTGGGAATCGAACCCACGTCCAAACAAGGAACTCAAACGCTTTCTACATGTTTATTGTTTTTTGATTGTCGGGAAGGGTAAGGAAAAA
>CAXFOQ010000114.1:0-1869 GCA_964004705.1 uncultured Flavobacteriales bacterium
AGCCGGGCGGATTAGCTGCGACATTGGCACGCTATGTGCTCGCCCCTAGCCCCCGAATGGGGGGGGTGTTTTGGCGACTTGCAGGGGATTTGCACCCCCGACCGATTGCATGATGATGGTGACCTTTAGCTCGGTCGGTGTATCCGTGATAACCTTGACGCGTCATAGGTTTCACTTCGTGTCGTCATATCATGTTGGGCAATTCACCCAACAAAAAACATCTTCATGGCTATTCAACCGGCGCCAATTACTGTGCCAAGCCATATAAAAAATAACTGGGACAATCCAAAGCCTGCATACGCGGCAACCTCTGAGCGATGGACTAAGTTCACTTGATTGCTAGCTAGTCCCAATTATTTATTAAAAGCGAGAAGTGTGGGAGTCGAACCCACGATTAACCGCGCTACAGGTTTTGATGCCTGCTCCACCGCCTTATTGCCGGTCTTGCGACCTTACATTGCCATAGGTTCACGGTAGCACCTCTCGATATAAAATTGGTGTGCGGTAAGCCATACCGCATAAATCCTAAATTGTCCTACCAATCCTGTCACCCGAAGGTGCGACGAAGGCTTTAACTGGACACCAATACGGCTTACGCCGTTTGAGGTTTCCGTCTCTTGAAGGCCGAAGCCATCAATTTCCAGACACCTCTTTTGGTCTTAGGCAACACTTCCGTGCCAACCATTCGACCGTCGTAGAAGGCTTTAACACCCTCGTCACCATCCAATTCTACAGTGTACAACACTTCAGACCTACGGCCTTTAATGTTATCCCTGCGGATAGTCTCGTTAGAGACAGGTTGGTCGATGATGTTGCGAACATCCACGACTTTGCCAGAGTAGGACTCTGACGTTGTGGCGTAATCCGTTAGGACTTGACCACTTTTTAGTTCATCCTTGAACTGTTTCAAATAGTGAAACTTCACTTTGTCATTAATCTTCAACATAATTTTCTCCTTTCAATGATTAGATTTTAACAAATACGGGATACAACTCAATACCCCTAACCCTCGGTTTCCACAGAATTTATGGAATCTTCTTTCGCTTTTGCCGCTTCTTCTTCGGCTTTCTGAGCTAAATGCTTATCGTAGCCTTCGATGTCGGTTTGCAACTCAGCCAGAATCGACCGTGCTATTTCGATTGGCACATTGACACTCAGCTTTAACTCAGTGCCGTCACTGAATTCGTCCGAAAACTTGAATTCAACCTCACCGCTCCAATTCGAGACATAAGTGTTGGTGTAAACGGATTTGTCAAAATTGACAGTGGTGGACTTGGTTTCTGTAACCTTCATGTGTTTTCTCCTGAAAACTAAAAACTAAAAACTAACTACTAAGATTGTACTATATATATCGGTACTTGCAATACCCTGACTTGAAAAAAAATCTATATGGGTGCGGATTTCACCTGCTGAATACTGGGCTTTTGCCCTACCGCTCTAGTTGTCCATTGGTTTGATTCTCACTCGCTTTCCTCTTGAGCTGCTTACAACGCCTGAGACGGGCGAAGGCGTTGTAAGCACCTCGTTTTACCTAAAGGAAGCCCCTACCGGTAGCGAGGCGGGCAACGTGATGTTGTAGTGCTACCGATAGGGGCGGAGGAAGACTATTCCCAATTAGCTTGAGCTTCTTGTAAATAAAAGCCGCCGCCAAACTCTACTTCACTATCAAATAATCCTGTTTGTGTTTTACTAGCCGTTTTACAGCCGCTGCAAAATACAACCATACATCCTAGTGTAAATGCTATGATGCAAAGCATCGAAGCCTGTAACTGTTTATGTGTTTCAACCTTCATGAATAAGCTCCTCTTGTGAAAACATATAATCAATATCTTTTAATCTACCAAGGCAGCTCACAATAGGGCTTGGGGG
>CAXFOQ010000115.1:0-1845 GCA_964004705.1 uncultured Flavobacteriales bacterium
CCCCCTTTTTTTCTTACACTATTAACTATATAAGATTGTAAGCCTAGCTTGGCTGTATATACCTTGCATATGATACTACTTTCGCTGTACTTCACACTACTTAATACAATGCCTTTGGTTTGTGAATACATTATTTTATGAAGAGTATTTTTGCCACATTTGTTTCTAGCCCCGTTGGGTCTGTACTAAAAACTAAGTAAACGCCTGTATTGGCTCGTTCACCATATTTATTTTTGCCGTCCCATATGGCTTGTCCACCGAAAGCCGTAGTTGTTTTAATAAGATTGCCCTTTATGTCAGTTATCTTAATATTAGCATTTTCCACGACATTTTTTATGGCAATAGGGCCATCATAATTTTCTTTTACTGGATTAGGATATACCAATACATTGCCATGTTGTTTTTCTCCTGCAGTAGCCTCTCCTTTGTAAGATATCAAACCCTTTTCGGTTGATATAAAAACCTCTCCATTACGATTATCAATTGATATATGATTGATATTATTTGATAATAAAGGGCTGTTTTCTTGCGTAAAATGTTCTATTTGCTGACTACCATCTCCTGAATAAACAAATACACCTGAGTTTTTCGTACCAAACCATTTTCGATTTGCTCCATCAATAGCAATAGCCGTCACAGACTCATTTGCAATTATAGGCTCAACATAACCGTCAGCCTCAACTAACACTTGTTGCGCATCTCCGTTTAATCCAAAAACTTCATCGGTATTATAAAATACAGCAAGGCCTTTATCAGTTCCTACCCACACCTCTCCATCATTGTCTATAGCTAGAGAATAAACTGTATTTGAAGGTAGGTTGCCTTGTCCTGCACTGGTGTTTAAATGTTTATTGTTATCGTCATTTGTGTTTTCTGGGGTGCCGTTATCATCATATACAATCATACCCCCGCCTTTAGCAATAAAGAACCATTTTTTGCCCTGATTGTCAATAAGCAGGTCACCCAAATGACTATTTTGTGTATTGTAGCATGTTATATTGTAAGATCGCCATTGGCCATCGTTATTCATAAACGCTAGACCCTTGCTTACTAGAGAATTGGTAATCCACACTAAGCCGTTATCATCAACAATCACATCTTTTACTCTAAGCCAACCGTAGTTACCATCAGTCGTATCGCTCGATATTGTTTCTAGGTTTCCATTAGAAGTTTCGTAATTATGCTCTTTTATTAAAGTATAATTTCCTATATCTTCATCGTATTTCAACTCTAGAAGACCATTGTTCCACGTTCCCACATAAAGCTTGTCATTCTGAGCTTCCACCAAATTGGTGATATCCTTAGCACCGCCTAAACTCGTGTATGGTAGATTGAACCAACTATAGCCATTTGACCAATGAAAACCCTGATAAGTATTATTATTATCCCATTGAACAGAAATACCGCCAGGAGACACAAAAACTTTATCTGTGGTTATAGAGGTTGAAAAAGCACGATTTGTTAATGGTCCAGAAGGTTGATAATCTTTTAATGTTAGATTTTCGTTAATTCGAACGAGACTTCTTAACCCATCACTCAACCAGTATGTATTGCCATCTATAATAACATCTGTCACCCTATACAAGTAAGAACTTTCCTTAATCGTATTTAGAGTATTGTTTGGCATAATTTCTATTAGATTGCTTTGTGTGCCAATAAACAATCTATCAGACTCAGCTTTTAAAAACTTTAAATTTTCAGTAGTTGCAGCCACATACATGTTTTGAGCAGAGTAGTAATATATATCTGCTAATGATTCACTCAAAAAATAAATTCTTTGATGAGCAACCTCTATGCTGTTTATTGGAAAATCTACTATTAAATGCTGCCAAGATTGATAATCTA
>CAXFOQ010000116.1:0-1784 GCA_964004705.1 uncultured Flavobacteriales bacterium
AGGGTGAGTTTGAAGAAATACTGAAAACCAGAACCCAAGAACATCAAAAAGAAAAGTCAGAATTAGAAAATCAATTAAAAGATATTAAGATAAATAAGTCCTTATTATCGTCAGCATCAAAGAATAAAGCTATAAATCCAGACCAAGTTGTTGAACTTTTAAAGGGTAATATAAAGCTAAATGAAACAGGAAATGTAGAAATACTTGATAAAAACGGAATTGCAAGATACAATAAATTGGGTGAACTTTTAACTACAGATGAATTAGTACAAGAGTTCTTAACACAAAACCCTCACTTTGTTAGTGCTACCCCTAGTGGTTCTGGCTCGGTGTCAAATGTGGATAGGCAAGAACTCAATAAGCCTTTTAATTTGAGTGATTTAGACATGAATAATCCAAAAGACAAAGAAGCCTATAGACAATATAGGAAAGAAAAATTATCTAAACCTTTTGTGATTAATTCTAAATTATAATCTGTTTTGTTAAAAGGAGAAAATTAAATGGCAGACGAAACAACCAGTTCGACCATTTCGGAACTATATACCGAGATAGTTGCAGAAGCTATGTTCACAGCTAGTGAGCAATCAATAATGAAGGGTTTAGTCAGAAACTACACTATTGCGGGTGGTGGAAAATCAGTAGAAGTTCCGATTTATCCAACAGTTTCAGCGGCGGCTGTAAGTGAGGCAACAGACCTATCAAACACAGCGATAAACCCAAGTTCAGTTACTATCACAGCATCAGAAGTTGGTATTATGACAACATTAACTGATTTGGCTAGAAATTCAGCATCAAGAAATGTTGCTCAAGACATTGGGCGAGTTTTTGGTGAAGCTATAGCTAGAAAGATTGATTTAGACCTAACAGCATTGTTTGATGGGTTTTCAACATCAGTTGGTGGTTCTGGTGCGGCATTATCAGCAGATACAGTTGCACAAGCACACGCTAATTTAAGAAATAGTTCAGTACCAATGAATGACTTAGCTTTAGTTATTCACCCAATGGTTGCACATGACCTTAAAAGAGGTATGACTAACACCTATGCGGGTTTAGATACTGATATTTCTAATGAAGCATTACGTTCAGGGTTCATAGGAACTTTATTCGGTGTACCAGTATTTGAAACTGCTAATATGGCTAATACAGGCACAGCGGGTGATTATAAGGGTGCTATGTTCCACAGAGATGCTTTAGGATTAGCAATGATGCAAGACCTCAAGATTGAGGTTCAAAGAGATGCTAGTTTAAGAGCAGATGAAATTGTAGCAACAGCAGTTTATGGTGTTGGAGAACTACAAGACAGCTATGGTATAGAAATCTTAGCAGATTCATCAATCCAGTAATCAACACAACTATGGGGTGGGAAACCACCCCTTTAACTATAGGATTATTTATGGAAACTATTAAATTAGAACGAAATGGTAAGGTTATTGAAAGAACAAAAGCTGATTACGAAACAAATAAAGTTAAATATGACATCAGAGGTTTTAAAGAATATGTAGAAAAACCTAAACCACAACCCAAGCCAGAACCTAAAGTAGAAAAGCTAGGAAAAGAACCCAAAAAAGATAATGAATGGGTAAAAGAAGAAGCACCTAAAAAAACAGAAACAAAAAAGGCTGAATAATGTCCTCAACAGTTTTTAGTGTTCAAAATACACATTTACAAAAGATACAGCCAGATATTCTAGGTTTTGGTATTACAACTTTTGTAGACCAAATTCAATTTTCAGAAAATGATGTTCTAAGACGTATTCGTGAAGAATGGTGGGAAAGATACAGGCA
>CAXFOQ010000117.1:0-1751 GCA_964004705.1 uncultured Flavobacteriales bacterium
TTCGCCAGGTTTAATGCACAACATCACATCATCGTCAGCTAAAACAGCAGAAACAGGTAATACACCTCCCGACAAGGCTTTTCCAAGAATTAAAATATCAGGTCTAGCATCTTCAAAATCACAAGCTAACATTTTACCTGTTCTAGCAATACCTGTTTGAACTTCATCAGCTATAAACAAAACATTATACCTTGTACATAAAGTACGAACACCTGCTAAATAGCCTTCATCAGGCACAATAACACCCGCTTCTCCTTGAATAGGTTCTACCATAAAAGCACATACGTTAGGGTCTTTTAGTTCAGTTTCTAGAGCATCTAAGTTGTTGTATGGTATCAAATCGTAACCTGGCATATATGGACCAAAACCTTTGTATGATGTTGGGTCATCAGAACTTGAAATAGCGGCTAAGGTTCTTCCCCAAAAATTGCCTTTTGCAAAAATAATACGTGCATTATTTTCAACAATTCCTTTTTTCATATAACCCCACTTGCGAGCTAATTTATTAGCTGTTTCTCCACCTTCAACTCCAGTATTCATAGGAAGAACCTTATCATAGCCGAACAAATCAGTAATGAATTTTTCATATTGACCAAGAATATCATTGTGAAAAGCTCTAGAAGTAAGCGTCAAAGTTGAAGCTTGATTCGTAAGTGCTTTTATAATTTTAGGGTGGCAATGGCCTTGATTCACAGCCGAATAGGCAGATAGAAAATCAAAATATTGCTTTCCTTCAACATCCCAAACAAAAACACCTTCTCCTTTTGACAAGACAACAGGTAGTGGATGGTAGTTGTGAGCACCATATTTTTCTTCTATTTCAATGAGTTCTTGTGATGAGTACATTTCTTAAAATTTTGAAAGACAAAGTTAGAAAAATCAATGATTTTTTAAATCAAAATGCAGTGCTTAAAATTCTATATTTGTGCCATGGGAAGAAAGCGTAAAAAGATCCTTTTAGAAAATGTTCATGTTTCTGATGCAGGAGCTAAAGGAAAAGCAATTACTCGCTTAGCAAATGGATTAGTTCTTTTTGTTGAAGGAGCAGTTCCTGGTGATGTATGTGATGTTTTAGTTCACAAAAAAAGACGATCCTTTTTGGAAGGTAAGCCTGTTAAATTTCATTCTTTTTCTGAAAAAAGAAGAAAAGCCAAATGTGAACATTTTGGGCTATGCGGAGGTTGTAAATGGCAATTTATGAGCTATGAGCATCAACTCGAATTAAAACAAAAAGAGGTAGTAGATTCTTTGATTAGAATCGGTGGTATAGACTTACCCGAAGTAAATCATATTATTGGCTGTGAGAACGAATTCCGCTACCGAAACAAAATGGACTTTGCTTTTACCAATAGACGTTGGATAACAAAACAAGAAAGTGCAGAAGGTAAAGAAATATTTCAACGAAATGGTGCTGGTTTTAGAGTTTCAGGATTTTGGGACAAGGTCATTAACCTCAATGAATGTCACCTTCAAGCAGAACCTTCAAATGCCATACGTAAAGCAGCTCGAGACTATGCTATCGAAAATGAACTCGATTTTTTTGATATCGCTAACAAAGAGGGTTTTTTAAGAGCTCTTACTATTCGAATGAGTAGTACAGGAGAAATTATGGTTCTTTTCCAATTCTTTTATGAAGATGAATCGAAAAGGTTAGGTTTACTAAACTATATTAAAGAACAATTCCCTGAAATCACGTCTTTATTATATACCATTAACAACAAGGGCAATGAAACGATATTCGATTTAGATAT
>CAXFOQ010000118.1:0-1621 GCA_964004705.1 uncultured Flavobacteriales bacterium
TAGAAGTTGTTGAAGAAACTTTAGATAATGATATAACTAGAAATGGTAATGCTATTGATACTCAAATTATCGAAGCATCTACGGACGAGGGTACAATATATCCTTATGGTGGTGTACGAATAACAGCAAGGGTACTATATGAATTTACTAGAGGGAGTGCATAATGGCTAAAAATGTGACTATGAAAAAAGGCGAAAGTATAATAAAATGCGTTGAAGACCATGTAGAACATTTTGAAAAAAATGGCTATAAGGTACATGAAGAAAAGGCGGTTTCTAAAAAAGTCGAAAAACCTAAAGAAGAAAAGGAGTAAATAAATGGCTACACATCACGGAAAAGAAGGGGTTGTAACTATTGGGGGTACTACGTTAGGTAATGCCACAGGGTTCACAGTTGATACTACCCATGACGTTGTTGAGGATACAGCACTTGGTGATTCAATGAAATCATATTTGGTTGGTAGGGGTACTTATACTTTCACTATTGATATGAACTTTGATGAAACGGATTCTGGTCAAACAACATTAGTACAAGGAGCAGAACTTACTTTTGCGTTCTTGCCAGAGGGTAATGCTTCTGGAGATAGAAAGTTTTCTGGTAGTGGAATAGTCACTGGAATGTCTGTTGGTGTTACCTTAGATGGCGTTACAACTAGAACTGTATCTGGACAAGGTAATGGTGGGTTGACCATCGGAACAGTCTAAAATGGCAGATGAAAAGATTGACTACTTTGATGGTATTCGTGACCATTTTAGTCAGCTAGACACACAGATTATTGAAGTTCCAGAATGGGGTTTGACAGGCGATAAAGCTATTCATACCAAGCCTTTTAATATGCTTGAGAAACAAAAGATATTCAAGGGTGCTACGAATACGGATTTGCTTGTCCTCATTGACGTTATCATTGAAAAAGCCTTAACGAAAGATGGCGAAAAGATGTTCAATGCACAGCACATTCTAGCCTTCAAAACAAAAGCTGACACAAATGTAATTGCAGACGTTGCCACAAAGATAATGGGTACTGGTAATGAAGATATTGAGGATTATAAAAAAAACTAAGAAGTAACACAGAGTTACACAATATCTATGGTTTAGCCGAAAGGTTGCACAAAACAGTTTCCGAAATCTTGCAAATGTCAGTTGAAGAATTTAATATGTGGATTGCTTACTTTCAAATCCAACATGAGGAACGAGAACGACAAGAACGACTAGCAAAGGCAAGTAGATAAGTGGCAACAAAACAAGTAAATATAGACATCATAGCGAAGGACAAGACCAGACAGGCTATGAAGTCAGCCACAACAGGGGTCGATAAACTTAAGCAATCGGTTTTCAACTTACGAAATGCCCTTGTGGGTATCGGTGCAGGGGTTACACTAAAATCATTCGTTGATGTTGGTCGGCAAGTTGAATCACTTCAAATCAGACTAAAATTCTTATTCGGTAGCGTTGAAGAAGGTGCAAAAGCATTTGATGTAATGTCAAAGTTCGCATCGAAAGTACCTTTTAGCCTAGAGCAAATACAAGCAGGTGCAGGGAATCTAGCTGTTGTTGCGAAAGATGCAGAAGAACTTTCAAGGGTTTTAGAAATAACAGGTAATGTCGCTAGTGTTACAGGACT
>CAXFOQ010000119.1:0-1610 GCA_964004705.1 uncultured Flavobacteriales bacterium
GTGCTCTACCGACTGAGCTATATGGGCAAATGATTTGGTAGGCTGATATAGTTAGATTTTAGCCTAAAAAAGCTAAATTCTATGTTTTTTTCCTGAATCGGTTTAGTATTTTCTTCTCCATTTCCCAAAAATACTTAAATTCACCGAATATTGTTCCTATGACGATGAGCAAGACCTGATATACAGGTATTATGATTATTATCCTCAATGTCCAAAAAATAAAACTAGAAACTTCGCTTTCCTTAATTCCTAAAAGATTTATAACATCTCCAGCTAAGTATAGAGCTAGTGTACCTGTTACAGCAAAAACTATATTTACAATTATAAGTTGGTAATTAGTATCAACTCTAAAAAGCTTACGAATTTTTTCCATTGCACATATTAACTCATCTTATATTGTTTTACACGGTCCATGCTGAATTTAATCACATCAGAGTTTTTGTTCGGAGCGGGTAGCGGGAATCGAACCCGCATCATCAGCTTGGAAGGCTGAGGTTCTACCATTGTACCATACCCGCCTTTATTTTCGTCTCCCTGTTAATATTATGGCCCTTTTGTCCAAAACAACAACAGCGTCCGACTAATGGTGGCGGGAGAAGGATTCGAACCTTCGAAGGCATAGCCGTCAGATTTACAGTCTGATCCCTTTGACCGCTCGGGAATCCCGCCAAAACTAAGGAACTCGTTCGAGGAGCGAGAACATTCTCCACCGCAGGGCCAATCAAAAACAAATATTGGCTCACTCAAAACTGGTGCCGCCA
The DNA here is from genome assembly GCA_964004705.1 of uncultured Flavobacteriales bacterium. Lineage (GTDB taxonomy): Bacteria > Bacteroidota > Bacteroidia > Flavobacteriales > UBA7312 > UBA8444. The sequence goes on from CAXFOQ010000119.1 coordinate 762, forward strand.
CAAGGAGTCGAACCCTGGACCTTCTCATTACAAGTGAGTTGCTCTACCAGCTGAGCTATGGCGGCCTGCCTCATCACAAAGCACGACATAGTATAAAAAGATTGCTTTTGACGCAACGAGGACCAAGAACTCTGAAATTCCTATGTTCCTTCTCGAGCGCCAATGAAGGAAATTTCACCGGCAATTATAACTACCTCTTTCTCACCATTTCTCAAGAGAAGTTCTCCCTCGCTGCTTACACCAGCAACTATTCCTGAAATAACCGCCCCCGACCCCTGACTAATTTCGACGAATCTGTCGGCCAGCCAATGTATTCTATTAAAATCGTCTCTAAAAACAGAAAAGCCACTGTTTGTGAACCTACGAAAGTCTTTGCAGAGTCTCTCCACTATATAGCTAAGCACTTCACTCCTTGATTCTTGAATGCCGTGGCTCACCAGGTCCGTCGAGGGCTTGTCGATCAAATCAACATAATTACTCGTCAAGCGATAATTTAAACCAACGCCTATTACTACCGCAGAATCATCACTGCTAATGGAGACCAATTCGATCAATATTCCACAAACTTTTCTGTCATCTATATAGACGTCATTGGGCCACTTAACACTAACGTTAGAGATTCCAAGACTATTAAGAACCTTTGCTACGGAAAGCCCAAGAGCACAGCTCAGGCCTTTTATCGACTTCCGTGCTTTTGGAACCCTCATCCCTAAGCTAAACATGATGGTACTGGCATAGGGGCTCCGCCATGTCTTGCCCCTTCTTCCCCTCCCTTCGTATTGAAATTCGCAAAGGAATAAATTATCCGAGCAGTTCCCTCTGGAATAGGACTCGACCATCATTGTGTTT
>CAXFOQ010000120.1:0-1608 GCA_964004705.1 uncultured Flavobacteriales bacterium
GTATTATTGATACCGATGGTGTTGGAGAAGCCAAAACTACAGCACCAGCTCAGGAGTCAGCACCAGCAGTTAGTGCGCCAAGCCCTACTAAGTCAGTAGATGCTAAGGCCACACCTTTAGCCAAAGCTATTATTTCACAAAACGATTTATCTCCTAAAGACTTCAAAGGTAGTGGCGAAGGAGGAAAGATATTGAAAGAAGATGTGATGGAAGCTATGGCATCTGTTAAGACCGATGGACCAAGAGGCACAGAGCGTAAGAAAATGTCTATGCTCAGAAGAAAGGTGGCTCAGCGTTTGGTATCTGTCAAGAACGAAACAGCTATGCTAACCACTTTCAACGAAGTGGATATGTCTGCTATTTTCGCTATCCGAAAAGAATACAAAGAAGCCTTTAAAGACAAGTACGATGTCAGTTTAGGTTTCATGTCCTTTTTTACCAAAGCTATTACTACGGCACTGATGGAATTTCCAGATGTCAATGCTCAAATAGACGGTAAGGAAGTAATTTACCACAACTATGCCGATATCAGTATAGCAGTAAGCGCTCCTAAAGGCTTGATGGTACCAGTTATTCGCAATGCCGAATTGATGAATTTTAAAGAAGTAGAATCGGAAGTCAAGCGATTGGCATTACGTGCTAGAGACGGGCATATTACCCCAGATGAAATGTTAGGTGGCACCTTTACCATTACTAACGGTGGGGTGTTTGGTTCTATGTTGTCCACACCAATTATTAACCCGCCACAGTCGGCGATATTGGGGATGCACAATATTGTAGAACGCCCTGTAGCTGTCAATGGAAAGTTAGAGATTAGACCTATAATGTATGTAGCCTTATCTTATGATCACCGTATCATAGATGGTAGAGAATCGGTAGGCTTCTTAGTTAGGGTTAAAGAATGCTTAGAAGATCCAAGCACTCATTTGCTGAACGGTGACGTTAAAAAGAGTTTAGGACTCTAATGTTAAAAGCCAACGTAAGTTGGCTTTTTTTTAGTTTAAAATTTTTGTAGAAAATGAACATTAATCACATAAATTCAAGTCCTATGAAAAGGTATGAACTACTTTCTTTATTGCTATGCTTAAGTATACAGTTATTTGCTCAAGATCATCCAAATAGACTATTGAAAGGAGTTTTGTATGACTATAACAGTCGACAGCCTTTGATGTATGCTAATATTTTTGTTATAAACAGCAACACTGGAGTTATTAGCAATGAACAAGGGCAATATACTATTGATATTTCTTTTTTTGAATTAAAAGATAGCGTTCGTTTTCAGTATATGGGCTATCAGATTAAAGATGTTGCTATTAGCGACTTATTGCATTATGCTGATGTTTATTTAGAAGAAAATATTATTAATATAAGCGAGACTGTTATTTTTGGCAATGAGCAAGATCCAGAATTTATTGTCCAACAAGTTTTGCTGTTTGCCGATAGCAATTACCATAAGGATTATTCGTCGTCTGAGGTTTTTGTTAGAAAACGAGATGAGTCGGATTTATTGTTGTTTAAGCTAGATTATAAGAAAAGTACTATCTCTGATATAGACCAAGAGGCCATAACTACGGCTGAACAAAAAATGCCTCGTCACTCCACTTCATA
>CAXFOQ010000121.1:0-1527 GCA_964004705.1 uncultured Flavobacteriales bacterium
ATAGATTTTACTAGAACCATTTACTTTTTCTTCTTCATCTTCATTCTTTTGTTCTTTTTCTTCTTTTTCATTCCCTTAGAATGTGAACCTTTTCCTGTATGATATGGCATTATTTTTTTCCTTTCTTTTTTTTCTTACCTTTTTTTTGACTTTTTAGAATTGCTTCCTGTAGTCCTTTTGGTAGCTTTTTTTGTTTTTGTGTTAGTGCCATGATAAACCCTTTCTTTTTTCGGTTGCAATGCTTTTTTCCAAAAATAATTGGCTATGCTTGTAAAGAAGTCATATAACTTCATATAAAATTTTGTCATTGTTTCCTCTTATTTATTAATTGTAATCCTTGTTTTCCAAACCTGTAACCAAAAGATGAACCTATTACTATGTAAAGCATATTAGAAAACCATTCTGGGGTATGTTGGTCTAAAAATATAAAACCTTCTTTTATATATGGTTGTGTTGCGGGTATAAATGAACAAATTAGAATACCCCCAAAAATCAGTACCCAAAATTCATCTTTAAGGCTATCACCCATTTGTTCGGTAAGATTTTTTTCATTTAGCATTTGTGAAGTAGCTTCTGTTTCATAAACTTTAGCTTCTGCTTTTGCTCTAGCTACTTTTACTTCACTATCTGCTTTTGATTTATCAACCTTGCCTTTGAGCCATGTACCCGCAAGTTCAGCTATTGGACTTATTAATAAATTAAACATTTATAACATTCTCTCCAGGATTAAAACCCTTTAAAATCAATGACTTAGACGCTTTTCCCTAATTTTTCAATTAATCTTTCTGCTCTATTAGTTGTTTGTCTATACCATAAACTATCTTTCATTTCAGCCTGTGCAGTTTCAATATCTCCATCTAATAATGCTTGTTTGAAATTTTTAAATTTATTTAGTCTGGGTAAACCTAGTTGAAAAACCATTTCAGTAACACATTCTTTTATATTATCATCTATTTCCATACCTTCGGTAAACTTTTCCATATCGTTTATTGCAACATATAAATCAGCTTCAAAACATTCAGCTACCCTCATTTTAGATACTTTTGTTCCTACTTCCATTTCGTTTTCTGGGTCTGTGGCTCTTACTAAATGCCCTACACCGAAAGTTTTATAGCCTAAATGGTCATTGTAAATTTCATACTTTACACCTTCTTCAAACATTATTTGTTTTTGCAATTTATTTAGATTCATTTTTCCACCTTATGTTCGTGACCCATCCAAATACCGAAAACGCCTGTCATAACGCCCATAACGACTGACACGAAAGCGGATTGACTAGCAGTTGGTGAATCGAGTTGCATGAACCATTCTGCACATCTCCAAGACATTATAGTGCTTACAAGCATCATTAATCTTGGTAATATTTTCCATTTTAAAAAAGTTTCTACATTCATTGTATCAATAACTCATTTAATCCAAAACCTTCTAATAAAATTAGGGTAAAAAATAATAATAAAATACCACCCGCTATTAGTTTACCAGAAAAATTTGTAGAACCAATCTTTATTGCAACAAATTCATTACTTA